>JBELHJ010000040.1:0-20960 GCA_042091495.1 Bacteroidota bacterium | reverse complement strand
GGAGAGAATTAGGACCTCACACTATTGCCAATGTAACAGGCCACTATTCTGCTGGTATTGGTCGTATAGAAGACATTTGGGTTAACCCTAACAATGAGAATCTTATCTACATTAGTTCTAGGAGTGGTGGATTTTGGAAAACTACTGATGGAGGTGGAGAATGGACTGGAAATAGTACAGATTTTTTGCCCGCCACTGGTGTCAATACATTTTCAGTTAAACCAGATAACCCCAATCACATCTTAATAAACCTTAGAAATGCTAGAAACGGCTATTCGCATGGAGTTTACAGGTCTACAGATGGTGGAACCACATTTAGCGAAAGTCTTTTCAACCCTCAAACACTTGGTTTTGGTGGCTTTGGATCATACTTTATAATTCACAAAGTTGCTTATCACCCTTTAAAAAATAATGTTGTATTTGTGCTTACTTCTAAAGGCGTTTATAAATCTAAAGACAACTTAGCAACTTGGACAAAAGTTTCTGATAACCTGTGTAGATTCATAGCATTTCACCCAACGAATGCCTCTTATTTATATTTGAGTGGGCACTCCAACGTTAATATGATGCGCTCCCTAGACGAGGGTGAGACATTTTCTAATTCAAATGCGATACCAAATAACAATACTTCTACTGCTCGTTTGTCTGTAACATCTGCTAAACCTAATCTGGTATTTATCTCGTCAAATGATGGTATTTGGAAGTCTACAGACATGGGGCTTAATTTTTCATTCATTTCTAACCCAAATGTTGGATCTACGGCTTTTTTGGTTAATGATGCTGATGAAAGCAATATCCTTACGGGTTATGTAGACCTGTATAGCTCTAATGATAACGGTAACACCTTTAACCAAAAAACAGATTGGGATTTGACAGACAATAATTTTCATCCATATGCAGAACCAAAACTCCTCGATAATTATGAAGAGAGCACCGCCTATGTGCATGCAGATACAAGAGTTGCTATATCTGTTAATGGCAACTTTTATGTTGGCACAGATGGTTTTGTTGCAAAAAGTACAGATGGTGGCAACACTTGGGCTAATATTATGAGAAAAGGGGTTGGTGTTAGAGAAAATTATAAATTAGGGTTAAGCCAGTCTGATAATAGTGTATCTATGTCTGGATCACAAGATAATGGTTCTAGTATTTTAAATGTAGAAGGCTGGTTGGAATTCTTTGGTGCTGATGGTATGGAGGCTATCATTCACCCGTTGAATCCAAATTGGATGATAGCTAGTGCACAATATGGATATCGTGTGAGAACCAAAAACGGTGGTCTTACCCATGATTTTGTGACAGTACCAAACAATGATGAAGATGGCGATTGGGAAAGCCCTATCCTATATGACCCTAACAATCCAATGACCATTTACGATTTCAGCTTAGGAGTAAAACGTAGTGACAATTTTGCCAGTAGTTATGTTCATGTTGGTGATCCACTATTTGATCATCCGATTAAGCATGCTGAGATTGCACAGAATAATTCTCAAATCCTTTTAGTTGCTAGAAACAGTAGTATAGAAAAGTCAATTGATGGCGGTGCCAATTTTGTAAGTATTAAGAATAATCTTCCTAACGCCTCTATTCAGGATATTGCTTTTGATCCAAAAGATGACAACACCTTTTTTGTAGTCTATGCTAGCTATCAAAATAATGGTAATAAAGTTTTCATGACTAAAGACGGAGGAACTACTTGGACTAATATCTCTTTCAATATAGAAGACATCCCAGTCCATACTGTAGTAGTTGATCAAACTGATGACCAACACATATATATTGGAACTGAAATTGGAGTTTTTACAATGCCACTTGATGGCACATTGTGGTCATCATACAGTACAAATCTTCCAAAAGTTTGTGTTGAAGAATTAGAAATTAACCATGCTGCAAATACGATAAAGGCAGCAACTTGGGGTCGTGGTTTATGGGTTAATTACCTAAAAAACAAACAATACTTCCCAATAATTAAAAAGATTTTTACCACACATCCAATAATAGATAATCTTCCCAACAATTTCACAAAAGAACATGTTATGGTTGAAGTGGATTATGAAGGTGTATTGAGCGGTGTGAAAGTTATATGGAATACAGATATTCCCGACTTTAAATACGAAATTGATATGATTAATAGTAAAGATAATCTTTGGGTTACTAGCTCACCTATACCTGAGTTTCCTGAAAATACCAAAGTTTATTTTAAAGTCATTGCATCAGGTTCAAATAATGATGTAACAGAGTCTTATAAATTTATGTATACAGTTAAAAAGTACAAATTATGTGATTCTAAAGGAACTGATAATACTACATCAGATTACATTAATAAGGTAACTATTAATGATTTTGAAAACTCATCAGAAAAAAATGGATATACTTTTTATGATAATCTTGACCCGGTAACACTTTACATGAGTAAAACTCAAAATTTGAGTATTCAAATGAATTATGCATTTCCTGACGATGAACCAGGGGCTTGGATTGATTTTAATGGCAACTCACAAATTGAAATTGAAGAGACTATAGACATGGGATTATTCGAAAATAATTTAGCCACAGCAAGTTTTACCATTCCAGAAAACGCCTTAACAGATAGACCTATAATTTTAAGAGTGAGAAGTTCATATTTTGGAGCACCAGAGCCCTGTAAAAATGATGCAGGTGAAGTTGAAGACTATTTAGTGATAATCGAAGATGATAGACTATCTATTAAAAACCCTACACAAAAAAGTATTAAATTTCACCCTAATCCTGTAAATAACATACTAAATATAGCTACAGATCGAAACGATTTGACCTATCATATTTATAATGTTTTAGGAGCACGTGTATTGTCAACTAACTCTAAAAATATAAACGTATCACATTTAGAAAAAGGCATTTACATCATAAAATCATTATCTAAAGAGACACATTATATTGGACGCTTTGCGAAACATTAAAACAATAAATTGAATGTTATTTGATATTGGTTAAGTTTTGAATAATAACTCAAAAAAGAAATAACTAATTTAACTTCGTTTTTAAATCTAAATCTAACGACTAACTATTACTTAGATGAAACGAAAAGCGTTTGTTAAATCACTACTAGGCACTTCTGCATTTTTGAGTCTGCCAAATAACGTTTGGTCAGAAAATTATAACGAAACATTAAATCATTTAGAACAAATCAAAACCTCAACCCAAGGTTCTATGATAAGTTTTAAAGATAAACCTATCAAAACAGTTAATATTGGTATCATTGGGCTAGGTAATCGCGGACAAACACTATTGCAAATGCTCGAATGGCTTGGTAACGAAAAATACTGTAAAATAGTAGCGCTATGTGATTTGGATGAAACTAAAATTCAAGCTGCAGAAAAGGAGCTTAACCGCTGGCAAAAAAAACCACCTAAAACCTATGTTGGTGATCCAAATGCTTGGAAAAAACTCACCAAACAAGATAATATTGACTTGGTCTTAGTCACTACCCCTTGGGAATGGCATACGCCTATGAGCATTGATGCCATGCAAAACGGAAAACATGTAGCATGTGAAGTTCCCATAGCTTATACAATTGAGGACTGTTGGCTATTAACCAAAACTGCAGAACAAACCAAACGACACTGTATCATGATTGAGAACTGTTGTTATAATGATGAAGAATTATGGGTACTTAACATGATAGAACAAGGTGTTTTTGGTAATATCACTCATGCTGAGGGAGCCTACTTACATGATTTACGAGCCCATATGCTAAGTGACACCTATTACAAAAACCAATGGCGATTAAAACACCATGTTACAAGAAATGGTAATTTTTACACAACGCACGGGCTTGGACCAGTGAGTATGTATTTAAATATAGGTAGAGGTGATACCTTTAATTACCTAACTTCTATGAGTTCCAGAGAATTGAATTTAAGTCAGACTGCGAAATCAAAAAATGCTACTTTAAACTCATTTCAGTGTGGTGATATGAATTCAACTTTAATAAAAACTACAAAAGGTAAGACCATATTATTACAATTTGATGTTCATACCGGACAACCTTACTCAAGAATTAATAAGGTCACTGGAACAAAAGCAGTGCATCAAGGCTATCCTAGTAGATTATTTATAGACTCTGACCAACTTGAATTTTATGGCCATAGCTGGTTAACTAAAGAGGATTACACAACATATAGAAACCGCTATGAACATCCCATGATAAAAAAATTAAAAACTATTAGCTCACAATTTAAACAAGGTCACGGCGGTATGGATTTTATTATGATGTACCGTTTGATTCGTTGTTTAAATCTTGGTTTACCTCTAGATCTAAATGTTTATGATGGCGTTTTATGGAGTGCCGTGACACCACTTAGTGAATTATCTGTAGCGAATAATAGCTTACCTATTCCTATTCCAGATTTCACCAATGGTCATTGGAAAAGTGAGACTGAAAAAGAAATAATGAGAGTTATCTAAACCCAACCTATGTACTTAAATCTAAAATTAGCTTTAGCCTCAATAATTTGTTTTTTACTATTTAATACTGCAGAGGCTCAAAAAATTAGCATTAATAAAACTTGGAAATTTAAACGTCTTGAATCTCAAGATTCATTGTTAAGTGACAACTATATTTTAAAAAATACCCCTAATTGGGAAACTGTAAATTTACCCCATACACCTAAATTAGAACCCCTATATGTCAACAATCAATGGCAAGGCACATGTTGGTATCAAAAGGAATTAAATATCCCAAAGTCATTTAAAAATAAAATCATAATTCTTGAATTTGAAGCTGCTATGAACATGGCTTCATTTTGGATAAATGATCAAAAAGTTTATATGCATTATGGAGGCTATTTACCGGCCGTTTTTGATGCAACAGCATACCTTAAAACTGGTATTAACACCCTATCCGTTAAACTGGATAATCGTGATAGCGATATTACAGGACCAAAGCCATTAAAGCGCTTAGACTTTAATACTTACGGTGGACTCTACAGAAATAATTGGCTTATTGTAAAAGATAAAGTTCATATAAGTCATGCCAATCTTGAAAATAAAACTGCCAGTGGTGGCTTATTTATAAAAACCGAATCTCTAAGTAAAGATGCTGCAACAGTAAGTATTCAAACCCATATCAAAAATACACACAAAAACTCAAAATCAGTTTTAATCAAACACACCATACAATATGATGATAAAACTGTATTTACAGTAGCTTCTCCAATTTTAAAAATTAATTCTGGAAAGGATTACACAGATATACAACAAATCACCCTTCAGAATCCCAAAGCATGGTCACCAGATACCCCCAATTTGTATAAAATTAAAACTGTATTAATTGAGAATAGAACGACTTTGGATGTCAATGAAACGCACTTTGGATTAAGACAATTTACATTTAAAGAAAATCAACTTTACTTGAATGGTGAGTCCCTTTTTTTACGGGGCGTTAATAGGCATCAAGAGTACCCATTTATTGGTTATGCATTATCCAATGCAGCGCAGTACAGAGACGCTTACAAAATTAAAGAAGCGGGGTTTAACTACATAAGAATGTCTCACTACCCTCCGGCTCCAGCATTTTTAGATGCTTGTGATAAACTAGGCATCGTTGTCATTGATGCTATTTTGGGTTGGCAATATTATAATCCTAGTGAGGCCTTTGTAAATCAACAGTTTAAAGCTGCCAATCAGTTAATTTTAAGAGACCGGAATCACCCTAGTATATTGGCTTGGGAAGTCTCATTAAATGAGTCTAGAATGCCTATTGATTTCATGAAACAAATGCATGACATTGTTCATAAACAATATCCAGGAGATAACGTGTATTCATGCGGCTGGAAACCCGAAGTCTATGATATTTATTTAGAAGCCAGACAACACCGTCTTAAACATGAAGCACATTATCCAGATAAACCTTACATGGTTTCTGAATATGGCGATTGGGAGTATTATGCTATGAATGCTGGGCTTAACCAACATAAATTTTCAAAACTAAAACGCATAGAAACCAGTAGTAGGCAACGTAGAGGTTTTGGAGAAAAACGACTAATTCAGCAAGTAGATAATATTGCAGAAGCCCATAATGATAATTTTGATACCCCAGCCTTTGGTGACGGCTATTGGGTGATGTATGATTATAACCGAGGGTATTACGATGACCACGAAACCTCTGGCTTGATGGATATCTTTAGAATTCCAAAATTTAGTTATTACTTTTTTAAAAGTCAACAACCACAATCTGACAAAAGTGTTTTACAAATAGCGTCTTATTGGAATCAAAACTCGGACACAAATGTCACTGTTTTTGCTAATACAGATGAAATTGCCCTTTATTTAAACGATTCACTAATAGCTAGAAAAGCACCAGAAAAAACAGATCAAAATAAACATTTAAAATATCCTCCATATACATTTAAACTAAATAGTTTTAAAGCAGGAACTTTAAAGGCCATTGGATATAACAACGGCAAAATAGTAAACGCACATACTGTTACAACGCCAGGAATAGGCTCTAAAATTAATTGTAAAATTGATGAGAGTGGATTACCACCACAGGCAGGATGCAACGATACCGTTTTTCTACATGCTTACATCACTGATAAAAATGATAATCTTATACCTGATTATAATGGACTAGTGATTTTTGACTGTATTGGTGATGCTACCATTTTGAATGTTGATCCTATTTATGCTGAAGCAGGTATTGCAACTGCAGTCATTAAAATAGGAGAAGAAAATAAGCCAGTGACTATTTCAGCTTCTAGTAAATCAATGAAACATCAAATAACCTTTACACCACAATAATTTTGAAAAAAAGCCTCATTTTAATTGTATTATTATGTCAATACTGCTTCGCACAACAACCTAATATTGTTTTTTTATTGGCTGATGACTTAGGCTATGGTGAAATTGGTGCTTACGGTCAAAAAGAAATCCAGACACCTGTATTAGATAGTATAGCCAAAGCTGGCATTCGCTTCACAAACGCGTATGCAGGCAGTCCCGTTTGTTCGCCATCTCGTGCTGTGCTTATGACTGGAATCTCTTCCTCCAAAAATACCATAAGAGGTAATCAAGGTTACGATTACAAAAGTAAACGCTTAGACAGAATACCTCTTAAAACATCAGACATAACCATAGCAGAAATACTAAAAGAGGCTGGCTATCAAACAGGTTTTATAGGAAAATGGCATTTAGATCATCCCAACCAGCTAGACACTTGGGCTCATGCTCGTGGGTTTGATTATGCAGTTCAAGAACAATGGGCTTCACCGTATGAGGGGAAGCGTTACGATGAACAAATGCATTGGATTAATGGTAAGCAGGATAGTGTATATTTTAATTTAAAAGACTGGAGTTGCAAAGATGAATTTAGGACTACATTAGCATTTGATTATTTAAATTCTGTTGATAGACAAAAACCTTTTTTCTTGTTTATGTCATATAGAGCACCTCACGGTCACGGCAGAGTAAATTCTCCTAATTTGTATAAAGAGAAAGGATGGCCAGAAAAAGAGCGAAAACATGCTGCAAAAATTACCTTATTGGACCAACAAATTGGAAGATTGATTCATAAATTAAAAACCATGGGGGTTTTAGATAATACTATTGTATTCTTTACTTCTGATAATGGCCCTACTTCAGAGGGACATGACGTACATTTTTTTAACAGTAGTGGTTTTCTGAGAGGTCATAAAAGAGACACCTACGAGGGAGGAATAAGAGTGCCTTTCATGGTTAATTGGCATAAAAAAATTAAACCAAACCAGATTAGAGATTGTATCATCTCAGGACAGGATATTATGCCCACACTGGCTGAATTGGCCAACACTAAAACACCTCAACAAGTCACAGGAACATCATTCATACCAACATTATTTTCTGAGAATTGTATACAAAGGCCCTATATCCATTGGGAGTTTCAAAGTTTAAGAAAATCAAAAAAATCATTTCGTCAAGCTATTAGATTAGACTCTATAAAAGTTGTACGCTATGGTATTGAAAACCCCATAGAAATTTATAATTTAAATAAAGATCCCAACGAAATGATTAATAAAGTATCATCTTATTCCAATTTAATAGATCAATTTGAAACCATTTTTAAAAGTGAAAGAACAGAGTCAAACCATTACCCTTATGGAGGTTTGCCTATTGTAAGGAAGTAAAATCATGAATTGTAGTACAGATGTATAGTTTTTAAGCACCACATTTTTAATTGGTTTTGCTTGCTTTATTATAAGTTTGAACAAGACTAATTAACTAACATTCATTCATGCGAAGCAAACACCTTTTTTTTGTAATAATTCTTTTTTTACAAACTTTTAATATTTACTCACAAACTACCAACATAGGGAGTGGGAGTTACACCAATAGCTTTCCTGGAAAAGACAGTGCTAACAGAAATGATTATCCTACAGGATCACCACAAGTAACAGGAATTGCAGCTACAAAACCTGTTCCCACAAACGACTGGTGGTCAAAGGCTATTAAAGAAAATCATGCCGATAATTTATTTAATTATCCACTAGCAATGAAAACCAAAAATTCTGGGCTCCAAATGAGCTATATCCCTTTTGGTGTAATGGGTGATGGTATTGCTTTTGATGTTACATTGAGCGGTCTAGATGCCAGTCAAGCCAAAGTTAGTGATCATAGTGACTGGACTGTAACTCTAGATTGGCAAAACAACGCACAACATTTAAACGCCACTTTAGGTATTGGTATGCCTTTTGTATATTTTACAAAAGATGCTAACAGTGAAGTAAAAATTGAAATTAATATTGGACAGGCTACCATTTCTAACGAGAAACTACTCATTGACAACTCAATTAATGGTTCTAAATATGTAGTATACGCTCCTACAGGTTCTAGTTGGACTCAAAATGGTAATACGTATGCTTCTAACTTGGATAATAAAAACTATTGGTCGGTTGTTATGCTACCGCAAAACACCAATGATATTAACCAAAAAGCAAATGCTTATCAAAAATATGCTTATGTTTTCCCAATCAACACCGAAGCGAATTGGAACTTTAATGAAAGTACTAGCGTTCTAAGAACTGATTTTACTGTCACTGCCGAAGTTAAAGAAGGTTCAAACACATCCATTCTTCAAGGTTTACTTCCTCACCAATGGGGGCATCTTGCTTCAGACTCAACGCAACCCAATATTGATGTTTATGACAACGTGAGAGGCGATTTAAAAATGTTGGAAGGAAACAGTTTTAGCGTTGAAAATAGCTTTAAAGGTATTCTTCCCACCCTACCTTATCTGGCTAATCTTAGTGATAGCTTTAGTCCTACCGCCTTAGGTGAAAAAATTGATTTAATAGAAAACGATGGCTTATCAACATGGACCGACTCTTATAATGAAGGTCAAATGATGAACCGTTTAATTCAAACCGCTAGAATCGCAGATCAAACTGGGGATACTGCTGCAAGAGATAAAATTGTAACTACAGTTAAAGAGCGCCTCGAGGACTGGTTAAAATACCAGTCCGGAGAGGTCGCCTTTCTGTTTTACTACAATGATACGTGGACGACTTTATTTGGATACCCTGCAGGTCATATGCAAGACTCTAACATCAATGATCACCATTTCCACTGGGGCTATTTCATTCATGCTGCAGCATTTGTAGAGCAGTTCTCTCCAGGTTGGGCCAATGATTGGGGTGACATGGTGAATCTTTTAGTAAGAGATGCTGCTTCATATGACAGGGATGATAATCTGTTTCCTTTTCTAAGAAATTTTAGTCCCTACGCTGGTCATGCTTGGGCCAATGGTTTTGCTACTTTCCCTCAAGGTAACGATCAAGAATCTACCTCAGAAAGTATGCAATTCAACTCCTCTTTAATTCATTGGGGTACCATCACAGGTAATGATACCATCAGAGATTTAGGTATTTATTTGTATACAACCGAAAAAACTGCAGTAGATGAGTATTGGTTTGATGTTAATGATCAAGTTTTTGCTGATAATTATACCTACAATGGAGCGCCTTTAAGCGTAGCCTCAAGGGTTTGGGGAAACTCCTATGATGCTGGTACCTTCTGGACTGCTGATATAGCTGCTGCATATGGCATAGAACTTTATCCCATTCATGGTGGATCTTTATACCTAGGACACAATACGGCATTTGCTTCAAACTTATGGAACGAGATGGCTACCAATACGGGTATCATGGGTAATGAAGAAAACAATAATTTATGGCACGATGTCTATTGGGAATTTGCAGCTTTAACAGATCCTGACGCAGCTATTGCATTATACGACTCTTATCCAGATCGTGGTTTAAAGTTTGGTATATCTGATGCTCAAACTTACCATTGGATTCACAATATGAAGGCCATGGGACAGGTTGATGCTAGTGTAACAGCTAACTATCCCATCGCTGCCGTTTTTAATAACAATAACGATTTAACATACGTAGCGCACAACTATTCTGCTAATCCCATTACAGTCACATTCTCTGATGGATTTGAACTGGAAGTGCCTGCAAGAACTATTAAAACCAATAAAGACACGGAATTAGGAGGTACCATAAACACTAATTTTGATACCGCCCATACTGGAGGATCTATTAATCTTAGTATTGAGCCAACAGGTTCTGGAGTTACTCAAATAGAAGTATATAAAAATGGTGATTTAATAGAAACTTTGAATACACCACCTTATACGCTTAAAGTTGAAGGACTAACTGCAGGAATTCATAATTTCTATGCTAAAGTTTTTGCCAATACTGCTTTTGGTATTACAAATGCTATTTCTGTATCGGTTGGTGATCAGGTGCCTTATTTAGGTACACCATTTGCTATCCCTGGAACTATAGATGCGGGCTATTATGATGTTTTTGAAGGAGGACTTGGACAAAACATCACCTATTTTGATGCCACATTAGGAAATAGTGGAGGAGAATATGGTGAATTTAGATTGGATGAGCATGTGGATGCTGTTTTTGAATCAGAAGGTGCTACTGTGGGTTGGGTAGATGATGGTGAATGGCTTACTTATACTGTAAATGTAACTCAGTCGGGGTATTATGATGTAGATATACGTTATGCCACAGAAAACACCAGTTCGGGACCACTTCAATTTGAAATAGACGGCAATGCTATTGGAAACACCTTATCATTTAGCTCAACTGGTGAATGGGATCAGTGGTCATCAAAAACCTTACAAAATGTACCTTTAACAGAAGGCACCCATGTACTTAGATTAAATGTTATTCAAGGTGGGTTTAATATTGGTAAAATGACCTTTAGTTTTGATTCGGCTCTTGATTACAGCCCATTAATAGCAGATGCAGGCGAATCGCAAGTGGTTCAATTACCTGCTACAACTTCACAATTATCAGGTTCAGCAAGTAGTATTCCTAATCCTAACGATACAAGCATAACTTGGTCACAACTCTATGGACCAACTACAGTTGGTTTTGACGATATCACAATTATTAACCCAACCGTATCAAATCTTGAAGCGGGAATCTATAAATTCAAATTATCACTAGTATCTTCTAATCAAGCTTCAACAAATGAAGTCCTTGTCATTGTACAAGAAGGTGCAAATAGCTTACCAACCGTATCCATTTCTTCTCCTGAGGATGGTGCTGTTTTTGTTAATGGAGATAATGTACTTATAAGAGCTTTAGCCTCTGATATTGATGGAGAAATTACCTCTGTAAAATTTTATAATGGCAATACTTTAATAGGAGAAAAAACCTCGTCTCCTTATGAAATCACACTTAATAATTTAGCAATTGGTAACCATACTATTACCGCTGAAGCCACAGATAACGATGGCGCTAGCGTGACTTCAAACCCTATAAATATAACGGTAAACCTAAGGCAGTTTTGTACGTTTACAGACAGTTCATCTATTGATGGCGGTGGTTTTTCTACCGGTTACACGATTACATTTGAAACTATAGGTAATTCTGTAAAAATTTCTACAGAATTATTGGATACTGACAAACAAGGAGTTGTTGCACTTTTATTTAGACAATCACCTTTTTCTGAGTCTTACATGGATCATGATGGCGGGTTAACTTTTAGTAAAACTGTTGGAGGCTATGCTGTTGGAGAAACTATTAGCTATGCCATAAAGTTTGCTTATGCAGGAGGGCTATCAGTAACCTCTTATTTTCAATATGAAGTTGGAAGTACCTGTGAGCTCAATACAGTAGATCTGAATTTAGATAATCAGATTGTCATGTATCCAAATCCCTTTAATGAAAGTATACATATTACCATTAACCAATCTAACACATTCGAAAGTTTAGCGGTTTATGATATTAATGGTAAACAACTGATAAGTAGAAATGTATCAGATTTAAACCAGTTAACCATAGACACTAACGCTTTACAAAGTGGATTATATTTTATCTCTATAAAATCACAAAGAGGTACGGTGATTACAAAAAAACTTATAAAGCATAAATAGATTTTTTTTGATTATTTGAGTAAATTGGGGCATCAAAATTCATATGATGCTTCAGTTTACTTTTTTTATTGCATTACTCTTTAATGTTTGTAATACCACCATAAAAGAACCTTCAGATTTTGAATCCATAATTTTTGTCTCCACTAGTGGAAATGATAGTGCCTCTGGAGAAATCAATACGCCTTTAAAAAGTATTGGCAAAGCCATTTCACTTTTAAAAAATGGCGGTACAATTTATTTAAGAGCTGGAAGCTATTTTGAAACCCTTTCATTAAAAAACCATAAAAACAGTGAATTAATAACTGTTAAAGCTTACGCTAATGAAGACGTTATATTTGATGGTACGTCAACTATAAAATCGGAATGGACGCTATGGAAAAACGGCATCTATAAAACCAATCCAGAAGTAAAAGTTTGGCAGTTTTTTAATAATCATAACTACGCAGAACCTGCACGTTGGCCTGACGCCCATTTTGAAGATGGTTCTATTTGGCGGATGACCGAAAGTATGAGAAAAGTTGATGGAGGAAGAAGACGTGGAGCTTATTATGGGAAAAGTAAATTAGGTATTATTTATGATACCAACTTCACAAATTCAAATTCTAAATCATTTCATGAGGGAGATTCCAGATATGAAGTTACTAAACAAACTACCTCACTTGCAGCATCGGGTAAAAACTTTAAAGGAGCTTATGCTGTATTAAATATTGGCAACTGGTTAACTTGGGGAAGAGAAATTTTAACACATGAAATTGGATCTAACCATTTTTCTTACGATACGCAAGGTATTTCAGAGCAAGAACTAAAGAGTTTTGGTGCCTATTACATATATGGTCTTGAAGCCTTAGATCACCCTAATGAATGGTGGTACAATAAAGACTCAAATACCTTATATTACTATCCACCAAAAAACTTAAATCCTAACAAACTTAAACTACAAAGCAAACAAAAGGATTTTACCATAGACTTACTCAAATGTCAAAATATAACCTTTGAAGGCCTTCATTTTTTTGCTACAGGTTTCAATATTCAGCAATCACATCACATTAGTTTTAAAGACTGTAAATTTAAATACCCTTCAACCAATAAATTTGTATTGGGTGTGTTTGACTGGTTTCATGGCATAAACAAATCAAATCAAAAAGTTTCATCCATTCAAGGCGGCAAAAACAACGCTTTTATTAATTGTGAGTTTTGGAGATCTAATGCACCCATTTACCTCATTTCTGATAATATATTGGTTGATAACTGTGAATTTGAAAGTATTGAATGGGATGTCAATTCCAATGGGGGTTCTGGGAGTTTAATTACTGGTGAGGGTGGTACTATTAGACGTAGTAATTTTAGTTTATGTGGAAATTCTGAAGGCATTAGACCTGCCCGAGAAGGCAATACCATTCAATTAAACCGTTTATGGGATATGGGTAATTTACAACATGATGGGGCTGCCATTAATGTAGGCACCCAAAAACAAAAAGGTACTGTAGTTGAACAAAATTGGGTACACGATTCCAATAGACAAGGGCTGCGTTTCGATTATCATAGCAACAATGTATTGCAAGAAGACGGGACTGTTTACGGTGATGCCATATACAGAAATAATGTCTCTTGGAATACACAGCCCAACCAAGTCAAAGGAGACCGCCATCTTATCTTAAATAATACTATTGTTAATTCGAATACTTTTGGAAACTCTGAAGATGAATTATTTAACATGTCTATTCAAGGATTTAAAGCCATGCATGAAATCATGGGAAATGAACATTCAATAACCAGAAACAACTTAGCTAATCTTGCTCATAGAAGTTGGGCGCTTAAAGGTAAAACCCGAAAAAGAGCTGATGGTTATGAATTACCAACTGCAAAAACAATCCCGGGCACCCATGATCATAATATTTCTGAACCCATGGCAGCCATAAAATATTTAAAAGCCCCGCTACATTGGGATTTTAGACCTAAAAATGACAGCCCATTAATAGATGCTGGAATAATTACTACAGCAAAAGAAGTTCCAAGTAAACACTATACCTATCGTCCTTTCAAATATAATGGTAAGGCTCCAGATATAGGGGCTTACGAATATGACGAAAAACACTATTGGATTCCAGGCAGAAAATACAAAACAGCCTCTACGCCAATTCCTCCAAATGGGTCGAAAAAAGTGAGTATAAAGAGTGACCTCATGTTTCTTGAAGCTATTAACACTGAAACGCATCATGTCTATTATGGCACTTCAATAAATGGGTTAAAAAAATTTAAAAAACTTAAAAATAGTAATATTGCCAAACCTAAATTAAAGCCTAACCAAACCTATTATTGGCGTGTAGATGCGGAACATGGTAAAATGATTACTACAGGACCGGTTTGGACTTTTCAAACGCAATAAAGCAATTATCACTTAAATTTTGGAAAGAATATTGGAGTTTCTTTTTTGTAATTCTTATAATCTTCTAGATGCCCCCACTTTTCGTCAGCACGTTCTTCTAAAATAGGAACACCACTTACATATCGTAAAAGTAGATAGGTAAATACTGGTGATACCAGTGTTAAATATTGCCACCCACTTAAAGCTGGAAATGCAACTAAAGCTAATCCTAACCAAACTAAGACTTCACCAAAATAATTGGGATGCCTTGAGTAAGCCCATAAACCTGAAGTAATAAAACCAGTTGTATTATGGCTTTGAGTTTGCTTTTTAAAGGCTGCTTTTTGATGGTCTGCAATTGTTTCAATTAGTAATCCTGTAATAAAAAAACATAGCCCTAATACCTCAAAACCACCTAACATTATTCCTGTTTCGCTTAGCATGGCTGTCCAAACTCCAAAAGCACAAAACATCACCCACATGCCTTGTAAAGTCCAACTCATGAAAAACTTTGTTCTTGAAACTTTTATAAGATCAAACCTTCCGTCACCGTGGCGTTTAACTCTCACAAAAAGAAAATAACCTAAACGTAATGTCCATATCAAAACACAGGCTCCTGCAATACAATCTTCCCATCTAAATCCTTTTAATTCAAATGATTGGTTCAGTACGATAAGGGTGCATACCACAAATGTTAACGTACCAGTAATATCATAAAAAGACTCTGTCTTAAATAAGATTGCTGGGATATAAAGCAACCATTGTATACCAAATATTAAAAGTCCTAATTGAATTAATATGGGGATATCGGTAGCGTAAGCCAAAGCCATAGAACAAACAAAAGCTATAATACTGGTTATGATATGAAATTTTGGATTATCCATAGGTTATGGGATCATTTTATACCAAATAATTAATACTAAATAAACCAATAAATAAAAACGATATCTGTTTCTAACACGGATTTGTTTAGGCTCTGTCAGTAATGCATTAGAAAATAATGCTTTGAATTCCTTTACAAAAACTGGCTTTATATTAATCTTCCAATCATTTGTATTATATACCATTTTCCTGAACTGACTTCGTAATTGCATGGCTGGCAATCCCCAAACAATAATTATAAAAAAAACAATAGTTTTATAGGTCATTTAATAAATGTATTAAACTTTTTAAAGCTAACGCGCTTCAATTGTAATTAATTGCATTTTTAAAATGTAACTTTGGATAGATTAATTATTAATATCATGACCTCCATATATAATTTATCAAGAAAACATTTACTTTTAATTGCTTTAAGTTTTTTATTCTCAAACCCAATCTTTGCTCAAGATAAAGAACCCAAAGTTGCCTTAGTGTTAAGCGGAGGTGGTGCTAAAGGTGTTGCTCATATAGCTGTACTAAAAAAATTAGACAGCCTCAATATTGTACCTGATTTAATTGTTGGTACTAGTATGGGAAGTGTTGTTGGTGGATTGTACGCTTCTGGATATTCGGCAGATAGTATTCAAAAAATAACAGAACGTATAGATTGGGACGTCTTACTATCTGGTAACATTGATTTAAGAAATGTTAGTGTAGAAGAAAAAAGTGAATTTAACCGTTACTTGGTTGATTTGGATTTGATTGACTACAAACCTAAAGTTAAAACCTCTATCATCAACGATCAAAATCTAGTTGAGCTTCTTACAGCACTCACCTATCCTGTAAATGAAATTAAAGACTTTAATGACTTACCTATCCCTTTCAAAGCAGTTACAACAGACTTGGTCAACGGAAAAGAAGTCGTGGTTGATCAAGGCTCGTTAGTTAAAGCAATAAGAGCCAGTATGTCTATACCCAGTGTGTTTGAACCCGTACGCTATGATAACACACTTCTTATTGATGGTGGCGTTTTAAACAATTTTCCAGTTGACGTGGCTAAAGCATGGGGAGCAGACATCATAATAGGTAGTGATGTAGGAGGTGGACTAAAGCCTATTGAAGAACTTGACAATGTGAGTAATATCTTATTTCAAACGGCTATGCTGAATAGTAGTTTAAAAATACCAGGTCACAGAACACTGTGTGATGTATTAATTGATCATACAGGTGTTCTTACATATGAAACTCAAGATTTTGTACATAGTAAAGATATATTGAAACAAGGTGAGCTTACTACAAAAAAATCATTAGACGAGATTATAGCCTTGTCAAAACAAATAAACACCTCCAAACAAAAACCAAGATTACCATTCAAACCCTTAATTTCTCTAGATGCTATTAACTATTTCAATATTAGTGAAGAAAACATCGATTTAGTCAAAGCGCGTATGAACCTATCTACCAATGAGATGTATGATACAAATGGTATTAACACAGCAGTGGATCGCGCTTTAGGCACACAGTTGTTTCATAAAATTAATTATGAATTCAAAAATGATTCTGAAAAATTAGAATTACATATTACTGGAGAAGAAAAATATAAGCATCAGCTTAGTACAGCACTTCACTATGATACCTTCCAAAAAATAGGCATCTTATTTAACTATACCGCAAGAAATTTATTTGATAAATCATCGCGTTTTATATTAGGTATTGACATTGCAGAACAACCTAAATTTAGAATTGAGTATCAAAAGAATTTTGGAAAAGAAAAATCAATGTGGTGGCGGGCTCAAGTTTTTGGACAACAAACCAAACAAAAATATTATGGCAATGGTTACTTAGGGGAAATCCTAAATCAAAATTATGCCAAAACTAAAATTGAGATTAACAAAAACATCAGTCCCCTTAAAAGTTACCTAGGAATAGACTTAAACTTCGAAACATTCAAAAGCACACCAGAGCTCGACACCGATTTAAATAACAATGTTTATAATTTAAATCTTTATTACTCTAATAATTTAGAGCTAAGTACCTACTTTAATTATAATACGCTTAACAAACCTTTTTTTGCAACCGAAGGCAGTATTATGGAAGTTAGGTTTAGCAGAGCACTCAGAAATAAAGTCAATGTGGAATATGTTGAAGAATCCACAAATAACAAACTAGGACTAACCAATTTGTATTCACGTATTACCGGACAATTAGAAAACCGAAAGCAATTAAACAAATTTGTAACATTTATAAGTCAGCTTGATTTTGGTTTTACATTTGTTGATAGTGATAAGGGAAACAACACTAATAAAATTGATTTCTTAAGACATGGGCAAGGTGCAAAATTTGCTTTGGGTGGCTTTTTAAATCAAAATCAAAGGAATGGTTATAAATTTAAAGGTTTAGGAGACTCTCAATTATTAACTACGCAGTTTATCAAAGCTCATTTTAACTATCAATATGAAATTAGCAGAAATATATTCTTAACACCACATATCAATTTTGGACTTGTTGGGTTTGGAAAATTTGATGACTTTTTGAATGAAATTAAACTCTCCAACAGTAATTGGTCTAATTTGGAAACCAGCAGCTTCATGTTTACATCTGGGATTACCGCAGCCTACAATTCTATTTTAGGTCCCGTATTCTTTGATTTAAGTTACATTAACGACTTAAATAAATGGCCACTGTTTTTTAGTACTGGTATGCGTTTTAATATTACTAAATAGTTTTAAAATGAATCTTTCAGAAATCATTATTGGATGTATGCTATGGGGTCACTGGGGCAAGAATATGACTCAAAAAGAACAAATAGCATTGCTTGAATTTTGTTATGAAAATGGGAACACCACCTTTGATCATGCTGATATTTATGGTGATTATACCACAGAGGCTGGATTTGGAAATGCTTTATCCCTAAGTGGCATTAATAGGCAAGACATTCAATTGATATCTAAATGTGGTATACAATTAATTTCAAAAAATCGACCTAATAAAGTAAAACACTATAATTATTCCAAAGCATATATTATTCAAAGTGCAGAGGCGTCCCTACAAAACCTCAAAACAGATTATTTAGATTTGTTCTTACTTCACAGACCTAGTCCCTTAATGGATCCAGAAACTATAGCAGATGCCATTAATACTTTACAAAAAAGTGGTAAAATTTTAAATTTTGGTGTTTCCAATTTTTCAGCGTCTCAAACAGCACTTATCGCTAAATATGTAACTGTTACTGCTAACCAAATAGAATTTTCACTAACTAAACCCAATGCTATGCAAGATGGCACTCTAGATTACATGATGTTACATAATATTGAAACTTTAGCTTGGAGTCCTCTTGGGTTGTATTTTAAATCACAATCACTACAAATTGAACGTCTAAAAAAAGTTACTAAACAGCTCTCAAAAAAATATGAAGTTGCTGAGGAGATTATTCTACTTAGCTGGATCTTAAAGCATCCGGCAAAAATCAAACCTGTTATTGGAACCACAGTAAAACAGCGCGTAATTAATGCTACTCAGGCTGCAGCATTACATTTAGAATTGGAAGACTGGTTTTGGTTGTTAGAAGCAAGTCAGGGCCAAGAAGTGCCTTAAACATGAAAGGTTTTAAAATAAAAAAAGTACCAATGGTACTTAATTTCATGAGCCTAAAAGACTAATTGTTTTTGATTTTCTACCAATTTTTTTTCGAGCAAATTCCAACCGCTTGGCCTTTTCAAAAGATAATCTTGTGTAACGTTTGCCATTTACAAAAACAGATTTGATACCCGGTAAAAGTTCCATGCCAGACAGCGGATGTTTGATCATAATTAATAATAATAAAAGGTTAGAGATAGAGTTCCTAATAAACTGATATTCAAATTAATAAAAAAAACTTATATTGAAAAAACAATATCACAAAAAAAAAATACAGACTCATGATTTTTATGAAATTGACATTAAAAACATTTGTTTTTTTATTTTTTTGCAAATCTACCTTCTCACAAATTACATCTAATACTACTATTGCAATTACCAAGAGCTGGAGTCAAGAACCTACAGGTTGGACCTACCCCATGGCAATTCATGTACCTAATATTAATATGCCTTCAAATGGATTTCCCGTAACCATTTTACTACACGGCAACGGTGGCAATGGCAACGGTATGCTTAACCAATGGGTTAATAATATTTCATGTCATGTTTTGGTATCACCCACAGGATATTTAAATAGCTGGAACATTTCTAATGAACAAAGTAATGCCCCCGATGTTGAAATGATAACAGAATTAGTAAATACCTTACAAGTTTACTCTAACGTTAACCCTAATAAAATTAATTTTATTGGATCTTCTAACGGAGCTGCATTAGCAAATAGAGTGTTTATTGAAAATAAAAATACAGGTATTACAACCATTTGTTCTATAGTATCTCAAATAAATCAAGACCAATACAGAAATAATACTTTTTACTATCCTTCTGCAAATACAGGGCCTGCTCTATCTAATAATGGATATGACACCTCAACAGTTCCCTTAACAGGTAGAAAATATTTAAGCATTTGTAATACTAACGATCCCGTTATACCTTATGACGGAGGTAATGCTGTAGGCGTAAATTTTTATCCTGCTGAAGAAGCCATATATATTATGGCTAAAAGTCAAGGTAATACCTCCCAACAAATAACAGGTAGTGGTGACGCTCTAGGAGATAATGTTAATGCGTTTAGTTATTTAAATAATCAAGTGGTTTTATTAAACGGGACATCTCAACACGGCTTAAACGGTACTCAAAAAAATTACCTCTTAGACTTTATTGACTCCGACTGTTCTCAGTTAAGTGCCATAGACCATTTAAATCCCTCCTTTTTATGTTATCCTAACCCAACTGAGGGCGAAATACATGTCACCCCAACAAATTGTAATATTGAGGTTTATAACCTATTTGGCCAACGTATTGCTACTTCAAGCAATGGTATAACAGACCTTAGTTATTTTCCTGCAGCCTCTTACATTATAAAAACCAGCTCCAAAAACACTTCCGAATCCAAAACACAATTGGTGATTAAAAAATAAGTCACTACACTATCACATTTAAAAATGAAACGGTATTTTTAGCTCAAATTTATTGTAATGCCCAATCCTAAACTTTTTTTTTTAAAAGGCTTGCTAAGTTGTTTTGTTTTCTCCGTTGGTTTAGCTCAAGAGACAGATAAAAGAAAAACACCATTGCAAATAGGTCTTAATTATGGGCAAACCTATCAAACTAAAGAGCTTATTGCTGATCAAGATTACTATTACAGTAATTATTATTTCAAAGGTCAGCTTGAAAAACCACTTA
>JBELHJ010000039.1:0-21303 GCA_042091495.1 Bacteroidota bacterium | reverse complement strand
TGTGTTTATGATTGTTTGTTTAAACAAATCAGATTTAAGAAATAATTTGGATGGTCTTAGTTGTTCTAAAAACCTAGGTTTTGTTCCAACAATGGGGGCACTTCATTCGGGACATCTAGCATTAATTAAGCGTGCCTTAAGTGAAAATGATAAGGTTGTGGTTAGTATTTTTGTAAATCCAACACAATTTGATAATTACAACGATTTGGAGACTTACCCCAGAACGTTGGAGAGCGACATATTAAAACTCGATAACTTAAGTGAAGATTTAGTTGTATACGCTCCAGGTGTAGCTGATATTTATCCAGAGGGAGCTATTATAGAACACTTTAGTTTCGATGGTTTAGATCTTGTTATGGAAGGTGCTTCTAGAAAAGGGCATTTTGATGGGGTAGGAACAGTTGTTAAAAGATTATTTGAAATTATAAAACCACAAAATGCATATTTTGGTGAAAAGGATTTTCAACAATTACAAATAGTTAGAAAACTAGTAGATAAAAATAAATTAAAGGTTAATATTATAGGATGTCCTATTGAGAGAGATTTAGATGGATTAGCTCTGAGTTCAAGAAATTCGCTTTTGAATGAAGAATTGAGAGCAGAGGCTCCTGTTATTTTCAAAACGCTATCAGAGGTTCAAAAAATGTTTGGTAATAAATCCATTGAAGAGCTTGGAGATCATGTGAATAATACATTTTTATCCAACAAAGCTATTAATTTAGATTATTTTAAAATTACAGATGAGAGGACACTGTCTACTGTAAAGAGTATAAGAAAAGATAAAAAGTATAGAGCCTTTATTGCTGCATATGCCGGTGAAATTAGGCTTATTGATAATATATCATTAAACTAAAAGATTAATGCAAATACAAGTTGTTAAATCAAAAATACATAGAGTTAAAGTCACTGGAGCTGATTTAAATTACATTGGTTCAATAACAATTGATGAGGATCTAATGGATGCTGCCAATATTATTGAAGGTGAAAAAGTTCAAGTTGTGAATAATGATAATGGTGAACGTCTTGAGACTTATGTAATTCCGGGGCCAAGGAATAGTGGAGAGATAACTTTAAATGGTGCTGCAGCAAGACGAGTGGCTGTTGGAGATACACTAATTTTGATTACTTATGCTTTTATGACCATTGATGAGGCAAAAGCTTTTAAACCTTCACTTGTTTTTCCAGATGAGGCAACGAACATGCTTAAATGATTTTTAGTAAGTTAAATAAATCTATAAAAATTATACTCCCAATTCTTCTGGGAGTTTTTTTGGTGTATTACTCTTCTTTACAAGTCAGTTTTAAAGAGATATTAGTTTATTTTAAAAAAGCAGATTTAGTTTTTGTTTTATTAGGTGTTTTTTTAATGCTTCTTAGTCATTTGTCAAGGGCTTACAGGTGGGTGCTGGTTTTAAAAGAAATTGGTTATAATGTTAGTTTTTATAATAGTACTATGGCTATTTTTTCCGGATACTTGGTAAATTATATTTTTCCAAGAGCTGGTGAGTTTGTCAGAGCAACATCAATCACAAACTATGAAAAAGTTCCATTTAATAAATCAATGGGTTCAATAATATCTGAACGTATTGCTGATGTTTTAATGTTATTTATTGTAATTGTGATAGCCTTATTCCATGAATACAATAATCTTATTGATTTTTTATTGTCTAAATTTAATACAACTAAAGTCTTAACTCTAATTTCAATTTTTTCATTTTTGTTAATTGCGGGAATTCTCTCATATAAGAAATTAAAGAATTCATCAAATAAATTAGTTGTTTTCTTTAAAGGTTTTATCGATGGCGTTATGTCTGTGGTAACAATGAGAAATAAAAAAGTTTTTATTTTCCACACACTGGTCATATGGATTTTATATGTACTCATGTTCTATGTAACCATTTTCTCTTTTAATGAGCTAGAGCATTTGTCATTTGGAGCCGTATTGGTTGCTTTTATAATGGCATCGTTTAGTATAGTGGCAACAAATGGCGGTATTGGTTCTTATCCTCTTGCAATTTTTGCAGCATTTTCTTTATATGGAATATCAAAAGAGCCCTCAATTGCTTTTGGCTGGATAGTTTGGGGTGCACAAACACTAATGATTGTTGTTTTGGGGGGTCTAAGTTTCATTATTCAACCTATAGTGAATAGAATAAAATAATTGCTAAATTGCGGATTCAACCAAATCTGTATCAATAATGAGATTTACTGCTCTTTTAATCGCTGTTTTTTGTATAAATTATTCTTTTTCTCAAGCCACATACAAAACACTTGATTCAAATATTTTAGGGAGAAATTGTAGTTTAAAAATATTATTACCAAGAGGTTATAAGGATAATATTGAAAAAACATATCCTTTGATTCTTGTTTTAGATGGAGATTATTTATTTGAGCCATTTTCTGGAGCCGTTGACTATCTTTCATATTGGGATGAAATTCCTGAAGCTATTGTTGTTGGAATTAGACATGGTAAAAACAGATCAGCAGATTTTATGATATCAGAACAAAATTCATTACCAATTGAAACTGGTGGGCGATTTTTTGAGTTTGTTTCAAATGAATTGGTTGGATTTTTAAATAAAAACTACAGGCTTTCAGGATTTAATATCATAGCTGGTCATGGTGACTCAGCAAATTTTATTAATTATTATTTGTTGAGGAACAAATCAGTTTTTAATGCTTATATTTCTATAAGTCCAAAGTTTGCACCTAATATGGTTGAATACCTTTCTGAAGTTATTGAAAAAACAGAGGAAGATTTTTATTATGTTTTAGGAAAAGCTGAAGATGATCAGGTTTCTATATCTGAAAACACGGAAAAATTATTTATGGCTTTTAATAATAGATCTTACAACAAGTTTCTAAAAATAACTCCAACAAACACTTCATATTATACTGCTGCTCCATTAGTAGCTCCTCAAGCTTTGAACTATATTTTTAAACAATATAAACCCATTTCAAAGGAAGAATATAAAACCGAAATACTCACACTTACAACATCACCAGTGCAATACCTTGAAGATAAATATGAAGGTATTTTAAATATTTATGGTGTCAAAAAAAGAGTCCTTTTAAATGATATTAAAGCTGTAGCAGCAGCGATCGGTAAAACTGACAAATTTGAGGATTATGAGGCACTGAGTAAAGTTGTGAAAAAAAACTATCCTGAAACTGTTTTGGGGACATATTATTTGGCTAAATATTATGAAGAAAAAGGAGAGCCTAAAAAAGCTATGAGAACTTATATGTCTGGATTTGACTTGAGTCCTTTTGGGGGTGTTGATTCTGATTTATTAATGGAAAAAGCTGAGGCTATTAAAATTGATTTTGGATACTAGAAATGAGTAAAGTAAAAACAGCTTTTTTTTGTCAAAATTGTGGAAGTCAGTTTTCTAAATGGCAAGGGCAATGTAATTCATGTAAGTCATGGAATACAATTGTAGAAGAGTTGATTACAACTTCAAATCCAAAAGGGGGGGAATTAGGAAATTCAAAAAAAAGAAAGAAATCTACACCAATTAAAATCAATCAAATTGATGGCTCTGCGGAAGTAAGAATGCGCACTGGAGACAAAGAACTAGATAATGTTTTAGGTGGTGGTATAGTTCCGGGATCACTAACATTGCTTGGTGGGGAACCAGGAATTGGAAAAAGCACACTCCTTCTACAAATTGCTTTAAGACTACCATACAAAACTTTATATGTTTCAGGTGAAGAAAGTTTAAAGCAAGTAAAAATGCGAGCAGAACGAATTCATCCTGGAAATAACCATTGCTTTATTTTATCAGAAACCAATTCACAATTGGTGATAAAACAAATTACAGATTTAAATCCAGATGTAGTTGTTGTAGATTCTATACAAACTTTACACAGTTCTTACATTGAAGCTTCTGCAGGAAGTGTATCTCAAATTAAAGCCTGTACTTCCGAATTAATTGCTTTTGCCAAAAAAAGTAATATTCCAATAGTTTTGATTGGTCATATTACTAAAGAAGGTCATTTAGCTGGTCCAAAAATTTTAGAACATATGGTCGATACTGTATTACAATTTGAAGGTGATCGTAATCATATTTTTAGAATTTTAAGAGCTCATAAAAACCGCTTTGGCTCAACTCATGAATTAGGAATTTATGAAATGTTAGGTTCTGGACTAAGACCCGTTTCCAACCCCTCAGAAATTTTAATATCTAAAAAAGATGAAGTTTTGAGTGGTAATGTTATAGCTGCATCATTGGAAGGTATGCGTCCACTTATGATTGAAATTCAGGCGCTTGTAAGTTCGGCAGTATACGGCACACCTCAAAGAAGTGCCACAGGCTTCAATTTAAAACGTTTACATATGTTATTAGCGGTTCTTGAAAAACGTGTGGGATTTAAATTGGGAGCTAAAGATGTTTTTTTAAATATAACCGGAGGTATTTCTGTCGACGATACAGCTATAGATTTGGCTGTTGTTGCTGCTATATTGTCTTCCAATGAGGATCAATCGGTTTCTCAAGATTTTTGTTTTGCTGCTGAGGTAGGATTGTCAGGTGAGATTAGACCCGTTCAACGAATCGATCAGCGTATCACTGAGGCAGAGAAATTGGGTTTCAAAAGTATTTTTATATCAAAATACAATAAGATTAATCTTAAAGGCGTAAATATTAAGATTAATGAGATTGCCACGGTTGAGGAATTAGTGGGTATTTTATTCTAAAATCTTCTATTTCAAGTAATTTTTTATTTAAAATCGTTAATTTCGCAAACTTATTAGATATTTCGTAACTATGAGCTTGAAATTTCCTGATTATAAAGGGCTTAACTTGCCTAATGTAGCAGAGTGTATTCTTAATTATTGGCAAGAGAAAGATATTTTTTCCAAAAGCATCTCTTCTCGTGAAGGAGGAAAACCTTATGTATTTTTTGAGGGTCCACCATCTGCTAACGGTTTACCAGGAGTTCATCATGTTTTAGCTAGAACCATTAAGGATATTTTTCCGCGTTACAAAACAATGAAAGGATATCAAGTTAAGCGAAAAGCGGGTTGGGATACGCATGGGTTGCCAATTGAACTTGGTGTCGAAAAGGAGTTAGGAATTACCAAAGAAGATATAGGAACCAAAATTTCTGTAGAAGACTACAATGCTGCATGTCGTAAAGCAGTTATGCGTTATACAGATATTTGGAATGATTTAACAGAAAAGATGGGCTATTGGGTTAATATGGATGACCCTTATGTGACCTACCAGCCCAAATATATGGAAAGTGTTTGGTGGTTACTCAAACAAATCTATGATAAGTCATTGTTATACAAAGGTTACACGATTCAGCCTTATTCCCCAAAGGCAGGAACAGGATTAAGTTCTCATGAGCTTAATCAACCAGGGACTTATCAAGATGTTACGGATACTACAATAGTAGCCCAATTTAAAACTGTTGCTAATTCGCTCCCAAACTTTTTGAGTCAAGATACTCCTGTATATTTTTTAGCTTGGACTACTACGCCTTGGACGCTTCCTAGCAATACGGCTTTAACAGTTGGGCCAAAAATTGATTATGTTTTAGTGAACTCATTCAACCAATATACCTTTGAGCCGATTTCAGTTGTTCTTGCCAAGTCACTTGTTACAAAACAGTTCTCTGGAAAATATTATGAAGTTGATCATAATGAAGAATTAGATTTTAGTTCAAGTGATAAAAAAATACCTTATCAGATTGTTAAAAGTTTCAAGGGAACAGATTTAGTTGGAATAAGATATGAGCAATTATTAGATTATGTTTTACCTCATGACCATCCAGAAAACGCTTTTAGAGTTATATCTGGCGATTTTGTAACTACCGAAGGTGGCACTGGTATAGTCCATACCGCTCCTACCTTTGGTGCTGATGATGCTTTAGTTGCTAAACAAGCAGAGCCAGAAGTGCCTCCAATGTTAGTCAAAGACGAAAACGGTAATCTAGTACCACTAGTAGATTTACAGGGAAAATTTAGATCGGAGGTAACCGAGTTTGCAGGACGTTTTGTAAAGAATGAATATTACGAAGAAGGTCAGGCTCCTGAAAAATCTGTTGATGTTGAGATTGCAATCAAACTGAAGACTGAAAACAAAGCGTTTAAAGTTGAAAAATATAAACACAGTTATCCTAATTGTTGGAGAACCGATAAGCCTATTCTTTATTATCCTTTGGACTCATGGTTTATAAAGGTTACAGATATTAAAGATAGAATGCATGACTTAAACAATACAATTAACTGGAAGCCTAAATCCACTGGAGAAGGCCGTTTTGGTAATTGGTTAGCCAATGCAAATGATTGGAATCTGTCGCGATCAAGATACTGGGGAATTCCTCTTCCAATATGGAGAACAGAAGACGGTAAAGAAGAAAAGTGTATTGGGTCTGTCAAGGAGTTAAAGGTTGAGATGAAAAAATCTATCGATTCAGGTATAATGGCTACTGATATTTTTGCAGATTTTGAGGTAGAAAATATGTCAGATGATAACTATGCTAAAATAGATCTTCATAAAAATATCGTTGACCAAATTGTATTAGTCTCTGATTCAGGAAAGCCTATGCACAGAGAGTCTGATTTAATTGATGTTTGGTTTGACTCTGGGTCAATGCCTTACGCGCAGTGGCACTACCCTTTTGAAAATAAAGTACTTATTGAAAAAGGGCAATCTTTTCCAGCCGATTTTATTGCTGAAGGAGTAGATCAAACGAGAGGTTGGTTTTACACGCTTCATGCCATAGGTACTATGGTATTTGATTCAGTAGCCTACAAAAATGTAGTTTCTAATGGGTTAGTTCTTGATAAGAATGGTATAAAGATGTCAAAGCGTCTCGGAAATGCTGTAGATCCTTTTGAAACCCTATCAAATTATGGTGCTGATGCTACAAGATGGTATATGATTTCAAATGCCAATCCATGGGATAATCTAAAATTTGATTTAGAAGGTGTTGAAGAGGTTAAGCGAAAATTCTTTGGAACATTATATAACACGTATTCTTTTTTTACTTTATATGCAAACCTTGATGGGTTTTCCTATAAGGAAGATGATATTAAATGGGAGGAACGTCCTGAAATTGACCGTTGGATTTTATCCGAATTGAATACGTTAATCGAGAAAGTTGATACTTTTTATGAAGATTATGAGCCTACTAAAGCTGCTCGAGTAATTTCTGATTTTACTCAAGATTACTTAAGTAATTGGTATGTTAGATTATGTAGGAGAAGATTTTGGAAAGGTGAATATGAACAAGATAAAATTTCTGCATATCAAACGTTGTATACTTGTATGCTTAACATAGCCAAGTTGAGTGCTCCAATTGCACCATTTTTTATGGAACAGTTATACTTAGATTTAAATTCTGTGACTCAGAAAGAATCATTTGAAAGTGTTCACTTGTCTAATTTCCCACTGTGTAATAATTCTCAAGTTGATAAAAACCTTGAGAGGAAAATGGAGAATGCACAAGAGATAACTTCATTGGTTTTGTCGCTTAGGGCTAAAGAGAAAATAAAAGTAAGACAACCACTTCAGAAAATCATGATACCTGTTTCAAATGAAACACAAAGAAGTGAAATTCAAGCGGTATCTGATTTGATAAAATCAGAGGTAAATATTAAAGAAATTCAGGTCTTAGAGGATGCTTCTGACATATTGATTAAGCAAATTAAACCAAATTTTAAAGTCTTAGGACCTCGATTTGGTAGGCATATGAAAGCAGTTTCACAAGCTATAAATAACTTTGGATCAGCTGATATCAAAAAATTTGAACAAAATCAGGCTTTTGATATTGAAATTAATGGAGAAATTATTACATTACAACTGTCTGATGTTGAGATAACATCTAAAGATATTGAAGGTTGGTTAGTCGCGACATCTGGACCTCTTACAGTAGCTTTAGATATTACAATTACAGATGACCTAAAAGAAGAAGGAACCGCAAGAGAGTTAGTTAACCGTATTCAAAATCTGAGAAAAGATTCTGGTCTTGAGTTAACAGATCGTATTGTTGTTAGTCTTCTTTCTAATAAACATATTGTTAATGCAGTAAACAGTAATATTGATTACATTAAAACTGAAACCTTGTCTGATGAGGTTTGTATTTTAAATGATTTGGATAAAGGAATAGATGTTGAGTTTGATGAAATTAATACAAAGCTGTTTATAGAAAAAATTTAAAACCATGGCTCCAGAAATTAATTTAAGATACTCAGATACTGATTTAGAAGAATTCAGAACCTTAATTCTTGAAAAAATAGAAAAAGCAGAACGTGATTTAGAACTCATCAAAAGTGCCTATATGAATGATCATAATAATGGTACAGATGATACATCTCCTACTTTTAAGGCATTTGAAGAAGGAAGTGCCGTTATGAGTAAGGAATCTAACTCTCAATTAGCTATTAGACAGGAAAAATTTATTAGAGACCTAAAAAACGCAATTATAAGGATTGAAAATAAAACTTATGGTATTTGCAGAGTTACGGGTAAATTAATTAATAAAGAGCGTCTTAAATTAGTGCCTCATGCTACCCTAAGTATTGAAGCCAAAAACATTCAAAAATAATTACTTTAATTATCCTATGTGACGCCTTGTTTTTCAAGGCGTTTTTTTATAATTAAAATGAATAAAAAAACAGTTGTCTCATTAAGTATCATATTTATTATACTGCTATTAGACCAGTGGTCTAAAATCTACGTAAAAACCACATTTGAGTTGTATGAAAAGCATGAAGTTTTTAAATGGTTTCAAATAGTATTCATTGAAAATGATGGTATGGCATGGGGAGCAACAATAAGTGATTTTATACCTAGGTTATCAGACCGATTAGCTAAATTATTCTTAACCCTCTTTAGGATAGTTGCAATAACAGGAATAGGGTACTGGCTATACAAATCGCTAAAATCTAATAGAAACCATCCTTTCATTGCAATATCATTGGTGTTTGCTGGAGCGTTGGGTAATATTATTGATTCTATTTTTTATGGATTAATTTTTACAGACAGTAGAGGTGAACTTGCTGTTTTTTTTCCAGAAAAGGGTTACGATGAATTGTTTTACGGTAAAGTTGTTGATATGCTTCATTTTCCTTTGTGGGAAGGTGTAATTTATGACCAGGTTCCAATAATTGGGGGGAGGTATTTTTCTTTTTTTGATCCTGTTTTTAATATTGCTGATGTGGCTATAAGTGTTGGGATATTTTTATTATTGATTTTTAATAGAAAGTCATCTCAAAACGCATATACCTCAAAAGGTGTTACACAATAATCCAATTTAATATCACAAGAATTATGAGGTAAATTATCGGAGTCAGCTTTAAAAAAAGATAATCCTACTTTAATTGTTTTTGCATTACAGGCTTTAAAAAATCTGTCATAAAACCCTTTACCATAACCTATACGATTTCCTAGTTGGTCAAATGCCAGAAGAGGAACAAAAACAACTTGAATTTGATTTGTATCTAATGAAATACCATTTATAGGTTCAGGAATACCATACGGATTAATCTCAAATGTTGTATTGTCTGTTAGAAGAAAATTGTTCATTTCGAACGTGTCAAAATCAGATTTTGAGACTGCGATATTTTTATCTTTACCTTGAAGTATATGGAGTAGGTATTCGGTGTTAACTTCTTTTTTTGATTTTATGGGCATGTAAATGTGATAAATATCAAAATTCCAAATATCTAATTTTAAACATTGATTAGCAATTGAAAGGCTTTTGCTTTCAATTTCATCATCACTCAATTCATTTCTTTTAGAGTTGTATTTTTTTCTGAATTTTGATTTATCCATTAAGCCATAAGTTGATTTTCAAAAATAAGAACTATTAGCGTATTTTAATTTTTAAAATTAAAATAGTAATGCTAGATTTTATTCAGGCTTATAAATCATTATTTTTGATTAAATGAGTGTTACTAATTTAGAGTTACAAATAAAGGTTTTACCAAATGCACCAGGTGTTTATCAGTATTTTGATAAGGATGATAAAATCCTCTATGTTGGTAAGGCAAAAAATTTAAAAAAACGTGTGGCATCTTACTTTAATAAGGTGCATGATTCAGCAAAAACCAACGTTTTAGTAAAAAAAATAGTAGCTATTAAGCATATTGTTGTTGAAACTGAGACAGATGCACTATTGTTGGAGAACAACTTAATTAAATCTTACCAGCCTCGTTATAATATTCTTTTGAAAGATGATAAAACATATCCTTGGATTTGTATTAAAAAAGAAAGTTTTCCAAGAGTATTCTCAACAAGAAAACTAATTAAAGATGGTTCTCTATATTATGGCCCTTATCCTAATACCAAAACAGTTTATGCTTTACTTGATCTTATTAGAGATTTATTTGACTTGAGGTCTTGCTCCTATGATCTTTCAAAAGAAAATGTAGATACTGGTAAATATAAAGTCTGTTTAGAGTATCATATTAAAAATTGTAAGGGTGCTTGTGAAGGTTATGAGTCTGAAGAAGAATACATGGCTAAGATAGATGCCGTAAAGGCAATTTTAAAAGGTAATTTTAAAACCTCTTTGGCACATCTTCAAAAAAGGATGGAGATTTATGCTTCACGTTTGGAGTTTGAAATGGCTCAACAGCTGAAATTAAAAATTGAAGCGTTACAAAATTATCAGTCTAAATCAACTATTGTGAGTCCAAAGATATCCAATGTAGATGTATTTAGTATTGTTAGTGATGAGTCATATGCGTATGTGAATTTTTTACAATTATCACTGGGGTCAATAGTTCGGTCTCACACGATGGAAGTTAAAAAGAAGATGGATGAGAAAGATGAAGATATATTACCTTTAATAATTACAGAAATTAGACAACGTTTTGTTTCAAATTCAACTGAAATTTTAGTACCTTTTAGTATAGATATAGGAGAAAACTTGAAAGTCGTTGTTCCCAAATTGGGAGATAAAAAAAAGGTACTTGATTTATCTTTAAGAAATGCTAAGTATTTTAGAATTGATAAGTTAAAGCAAGCTAAGATTGTTGATCCAGATAGACACACTAATCGTTTGATGGCAACTATGAAAAGTGACCTAAGACTTTCTCATGAACCTAGACATATTGAGTGTTTTGATAACTCTAACATTCAGGGGTCTCATCCCGTAGCGGCTTGTGTAGTGTTTAAAGATGGAAAGCCAAGCAAAAAGGATTATAGACATTTTAATATCAAAACAGTTGAAGGTCCTGATGATTTCGCGTCGATGGAAGAAGTTGTTTTTAGGCGCTATAAACGATTGTTAGCTGAGGGTAAATCATTACCTCAACTAATAGTCATTGATGGGGGTAAAGGACAATTGTCATCAGCTTTAAAAAGTATAGATGTCCTAGGGTTAAGAGGTAAAATAGCTATTGTTGGAATTGCAAAACGGCTCGAAGAGTTGTATTATCCTGGAGATTCTGTGCCACTTTATCTAAATAAGAAGAGTGAAACACTCAAAGTAATTCAGTATTTGAGAAATGAAGCGCATCGTTTTGGCATAGAACATCATCGTAACAAACGGAGTAAATCAGCTACTGAATCTGATTTAAACAACATAGAGGGGGTTGGAGAACAGACATTAGTTAAGTTAATTAAAGAGTTTAAGTCTGTAACTAGAATTAAGAAACTGAGTCTGGATGAGCTGGCAAATGTCGTAGGTAAGTCTAAGGCGAATAAAATATGGTCGTATTATCATTCTAAATGAATCTATATAAAATAATTCTTTACGGATTTTTTTTGTTAGCCATTGCAAAACTCAATGCTCAAACTCAAGAGCCTGAACAAAAGATTGGTTTGGTTTTAAGTGGAGGAGGGGCTAAAGGCCTTGCGCATATAGGTGTTTTAAAAGTTATAGATAGCCTTGGTATTAAAGTTGATTATATTGGAGGTACAAGCATGGGGGCTATAATTGGAGGGCTTTATGCGTCGGGGTATAATGGGAAACAATTAGATTCAATTTTCAGAACCCTTGATTTTGAAGATCTTATCAATGATTTTACACCAAGAGGAATTAAACCTTATTACACTAAAATTAATGACGATAAATATGTGGCAGAGTTGCCTTTTGATGATTTTAAGCTCAAACTTCCAAAATCCATTTCAAAAGGACAGAATGTATTTAATCTTTTAACCCATTTAACACATCATGTTTCTTCAATCCAAGATTTTGATTCACTTCCAATTCCATTTCTGTGTATAGGAACAGATATTGAAACTGGAGAACCTTATGTATTTGAAAATGGAAGCTTGGCGAGGGCAATTACAGCAAGTGCATCATTACCTTCTATATTTAAACCTATTGAAATTAATGGAAAGTTTTATACAGATGGAGGAGTAGTAAATAATTACCCAATTAATGAAATAAAAAATAAGGGAGTTGATATTATAATTGGTGTTAATGTTCAGTATGATTTAGCTAAAAAAGATGAATTAGACTCATTAGGTGATCTCATGTTGCAGATTAATAATTACCGATCTAATGTAGAGATGCGTTCAAAGAAGTCACTTGCAGATATTTATATTAAGCCCAAAATAAAGGAGTTTTCTGTGCTTTCCTTTGATGATGGACTGTCTATCATTAAATCTGGGGAATTAGCTGCTAAGGCTGCCTCGAAATTAAATGATTTGAATCAAAATAATACCTCGAGTAAGCTTATAAAAACAAAGGTTAGTGATTCTATATTTATAAATAATGTTATTGTTAAAGGAAATCAAAAATACAGCTTAAATTATGTCCTCGGAAAATTAAAATTTAAAGAAAATTCAAGCGTTAGTTTCAAAAACTTAGATAAAGGAATTGATGTGTTGATGTCAACTAATAATTTTGATTATTTTGATTATGATCTTATTAAAAATGATGAACAAAAAGGATATAATTTAGTTGGTAATTTACTTGAAAGTCAATCATCGTCTTCCATGAAGTTTAGCGTTCATCATGATGATTTATACAAGAGTGCCTTACTAATTAATTATACCAAAAAGCGATTATTGTTTGGTAATGACGTCACATTTTTTGATTTCATTATTGGAGACAATCTTCGCTATAATTTTGAGTATTATTTGGATCGTGGATTTAGTTGGAGTTTTGGATTGCACTCTTCATATAATGCGTTTCATAAGTCTTTTAAAACAGGAGTAGGGGAATATTTAACTAATGACTCAACTCGTTTTAGCTCACTTAATAAAATTAATGCTGGATTTCAGGATTTAACAAATCAATTTTACATTCAAACTATTTTTAAAAGAGTTTTTTTATTGGCAATAGGTTTAGAACATAAGTATTACAGAATTGATACAGAAACTATTTTAGATATAAATGGGAAGCCATATGTTTTTGAGAACTCCCATTATTTAAGTGGATGGGGACAACTTGAGATTGATACCTATGATGATAAATACTTTCCAAAAAAAGGATTAATGTTAAAGGGCGATTTTCATTGGTATTTATCATCATCTGGGTTTAACGAGTCATTTAAACCTTTCTCAATTGCAAAAGCCAAATTGGGTTATGCTTTTAATTTCCTTGATCATTTTTCATTAAATTTAAAAACAGAAGGTGGATTTAAAATTGGTAGTAAATCAACAAAATCATTAGATTTTGCTATCGGTGGGTTTGGAAATGATTTTATGAATAATATTTCTGGCTTTTATGGATATGATTTTTTGTCTTTAGTAGGTGACAGTTATGTGAAAGCTGAGTTAGATTTTGACTATGAGATTTTTTCAAAGAGTCATTTATTATTTAATACGAATTTTTCAAATATCGGGGCTGGTATTTTCGAAAAAGGACAATGGTTTAGTCTTCCTGATTACACTGGTTTTGCTGCGGGTTATGGATTAGAAACATTCTTTGGTCCAATGCAAATTAAATACTCATGGTCTCCCGATCATTCAGATAATTTCTGGTTTTTTAGTCTAGGATTTTGGTTTTAATGTAATAATACGGATATTTAAACATGAAATTGTTTTGGGAAAACTTGTTAATTTATCTTCACTTCTTAATAAAGAGAGATCCTGAGTAGATTTATTAATCTACAGTCGTTTATTTCATATTAAAAACTAAAAATTTAAGAATGCCTTTTTATCATAAATTGGGAGAAATCCCTCGTAAAAGACATATTCAATTTAAAAAACCAGACGGTTCTTTATATTATGAACAACTTTTCGGAACCATAGGTTTTGATGGAATGTCTACAAATAGTTATCATGTTTACAGGCCTACGCAGGTAAAATTTATTGGAGAAGCTGTAAACATAGCTCCAAAAGTAGTCAAGAAAAATAATATACAGTCTTACCTTTTGAAAGGTTTTGAAGTACCCTCAGAAAAGGACTTTCTAAAGAGTCGAAAAATAGTACTTACTAACTCCGACTGTAATATTATTTTGGCATCTCCTAAACATTCAATGCATGAATATTTTTATAAAAATACAGATGCTGATGAGTTAATTTTTATTCATAAAGGTTCTGGAAAATTAAAGACGCATCTTGGTAATCTTAATTTTAAATATGGGGATTATTTATTGATTCCAAGAGGTGTTATTTATCAAATAGAGTTTGATTCTGAAGATAATAAACTGTTTATAGTTGAGTCATATAGGCCAATATATACACCAAAACGTTATAGAAATTGGTTTGGACAGTTACTGGAGCACGCGCCATTTTGCGAGCGTGACATTAGAAGACCTAACGAATTAGAAACACATGACATTAAAGGAGATTTTTTAATTCAAATTAAAAAGCAAAATGAATTAATACCTATGACCTATGCTTCTCATCCATTTGATGTAGTTGGTTACGATGGTTATAATTATCCATATGCTTTTTCAATTCATGATTTTGAACCCATAACAGGTAGAATTCATCAACCACCACCGGTACACCAAACCTTTGAAACAGATGCTTTTGTTGTTTGTAGTTTTGTGCCTAGGCTATATGATTATCATCCAAAAAGTATACCCGCACCGTATAATCATAGTAATATAGATAGTGATGAGGTTTTGTATTATGTAGACGGTGATTTTATGAGTAGAAATCATGTTGAGGCAGGTCACATATCACTTCACCCAGCTGGTATACCTCACGGGCCTCACCCTGGTGCTGCAGAACGGAGTATTGGTAAAAAAGAAACTCATGAGCTAGCAGTTATGGTCGATACATTTAAACCTTTAATGGTTACCGAGGAAGCCATGCGTATTGCCGACGAAGATTATTATAAATCATGGATATAATATTAATTTAACAGAAAATTAAAAATGACTAAGCAAATCGATAATATAAATTATGGTTTAGAAAAAATATTTTCAGAAGCCAAAGATTTTCTTCCGCTTTTGGGAACTGATTATGTAGAGTTTTATGTTGGGAATGCTAAACAAGCAGCTTATTATTATAAAACAGCATTTGGATTTCAATCTTTAGCTTATTCCGGACTTGAAACTGGTAATAAAGAACGTGTAAGTTATGTGCTGGTTCAAGATAAAATAAGATTGGTTTTAACGACGCCTCTTAATAGTAAATCACCTGTAAATGATCATATTGTAAAACATGGAGATGGTGTTAAAGTTGTAGCGCTTTGGGTAGAAGATGCTAGAAAAGCATTTGAAGAAACTACTAAACGTGGCGCTAAAATGTTTATGGAACCTAAGATTGAAAAAGATGACAACGGCGAAGTTGTAAGAGCAGGTATTTACACTTATGGTGAAACCGTCCATATGTTTGTGGAACGGAAAAACTATAAAGGTGTTTTCTTGCCTGGTTTTGAAGCCTATAAAACCGATTATAATCCTACTCCAGTAGGTTTAAAATATATTGACCACATGGTTGGAAATGTAGGATGGGGAGAGATGAATACTTGGGTGAAATGGTACGAAGATGTCATGGGGTTTGTAAACTTTTTGTCTTTTGATGATAAACAAATTCATACAGAGTATTCTGCTCTAATGAGTAAGGTAATGAGTAATGGCAATGGACGTATTAAATTTCCCATAAATGAACCTGCTAATGCACCTAAGCGTTCTCAAATCGAGGAGTATCTTGATTTTTATGAAGGACCAGGTGTACAACATATTGCTGTAGCAACTAATGATATTGTTCATACAATTTCCGAATTAAAATCTAGAGGGGTTGAGTTTTTGCCTCCTCCACCTCAGGCCTATTATGATGATATTCCCAACCGTTTAGGAGAACACATGGCAATAATGAAAGAAGATATAGCTGAACTTCAGAAATTATCAATTTTAGTTGATGCTGATGAAGAAGGGTATTTATTACAGATTTTTACGAAACCTTTGGAAGACCGCCCCACACTTTTTTTTGAGATTATTCAAAGAATGGGAGCTAAAGGTTTTGGTGCAGGAAACTTTAAAGCCTTATTTGAGTCCATTGAACGGGAACAAGAACGCCGAGGAACTCTATAAAAAAAAACAAACTCCATTTTTAATGGAGTTTTTTATTTTTGGTATGTTAATTGATTGCTCTTAAATAATTATAAAACTACATTTGCAAGCAACTATTGTATGAAAAAATATCTTCTATTAACTTTTTTTATTGTTGTGAATGGTATAAAGCTTTATTCGCAAACAGATATTCCTTTTGGTGCTGGCGAATGGCTTAAATTTAAAATGAGCTATAGTGGGTTTTTAAAAGCCGGAAACGCAACATTATCTGTAGAGGAAACTATATATGATAATAAACCTGTTTATCATGTGACAGGTAAGGGTTGGACAACAGGTGCTTTAAAATGGTTTTTTAAAGTAGAAGATCTCTATGAAAGTTATTTTGATAAAGCCACAGGAGCTCCGTATTATTTTGTCAGAAAAATAGACGAAGGAGGACATACTAAAAACTTAAGAATTAAGTTTAATCATGAACTAGGTCAAGCTTACATCAATGATCTTAAGCGTAAAAAAGATACAGTTGTATCTGTAGATGAGCAAGTTCAAGACATGGTATCAGCCTATTATTTTTTAAGATCAAATTATAATAAAGATATGATTGAAGAAGGAGATGTGGTTTCCTTAAATATGTTTTTTGATGAAGAAAATTATAAGTTTAAGCTTAAATTTTTAGGAAAGGAAACCATAAATACTACTTTTGGAAAAATTAAAACCCTAAAGTTCAGGCCCTATGTAATGGCTGGCAGGGTTTTTAAAGAAGAAGAAAGCCTTACGCTTTGGGTTAGTGAAGATGATAATAAGATACCTCTTAGGATTAAAGCAGATCTAGCCGTTGGTTCATTAAGAGCCGACTTAGAGGCTTTTAAAGGGTTAAAACATAGTTTTAAAGTGCAATTTTAAAATGATTAATACAGAAGATAAATTTCAATCTTTAATCAAAAATCTTGAGGATAAATTTGATGACATAGGTCAAAACACAGAAGACCACCTTCATGGCTTATTACATAGCAAGCCAATTAACTATTGGGATTACATACATACAGACGCCTTATTAAGTCTTCAGCTTCAGCGAACAACTTTACCAGATGAAATGGTATTTATTGTATATCATCAAATAAATGAATTGATTTTTAAGATGATCTTGTGGGAAATTGAACAAGTTTCTGAAAAGGAAAATATAAGCGCGGATTTTTTTGAAGAAAAGATTATGCGAATTAGCAGGTATTTTGATATGCTAACCACTTCTTTTAATATTATGAGAGAAGGGATGTCTGTTGAACAGTATATGAAATTCAGATACACGTTAACTCCAGCAAGTGGTTTTCAAAGTGCGCAATACCGTCTAATCGAATTTGCTTCAACAGAATTGATTAATCTTATCGATCATCGATTTAGAGGGTCTATAGATAGAGACACACCTTATGAACATGCTTTTGAACATTTGTATTGGCAAGCTGCTGGAAAAGATTATAATACCGGAAAAAAGTCAACATTGTTAGTCAATTTTGAAACCCGATATAAAGATGAGTTTATAAGGTTCATGAAAAACTACAACACAAAAAATTTATGGACTAAATTTAAATCGTTACCCAAAGAACATCAAAAAAATGAGGCACTTTTAAAAGCTATGAGGCATTATGATTATACGGTTAATGTCACATGGGTCATGGCGCATTATAACGCTGCATCGCACTATATAGAAAGCGGAATAGGAGATGGTAAAGCCACTGGTGGTAGTAATTGGAAAAAGTACATGCATCCGAAATATCAAAAGCGAATTTTTTTCCCCGATTTATGGTCAAAACAAGAAATTGAAAATTGGGGGTGCAATATTTAATCAATGAATTTGAGAGGTTTAGTAAAGAGTTTGCTTTTAGTTTGTGCTTTAATTTTAGTCTCATGTGAAGGAGATAAAAAAGAAAGTGTTGAGGCGACTAAAATTGAGGTGGTTAAAAAACCGCATATAGAGTTTGGTTACAATTTCGATGATTATAAAGTATTTCAAGATACCATTAGAAATGGGGACAGTTTTGGGCAAATCCTAGAGCGTAACAAACTGGGTTATGCTAAAGTTTTAGAAATAGCAAAAGAGTCAAAAGGGGTTTATGATATAAGACGTGTACAAGTTGGAAAGCCTTATACCATATTATGTTCTAAAGATTCTATTGGTTTACCCGAAGTTTTTGTTTATCAGCCTAATGGAGAGGTGTACTATGTGTTTGATTTTAAGGACTCTATTAAAGTTCATAGAAAACAAAAACCCATTATTTACAAAGAAAAAACAGCCTCAGGGATTATTTATAGTTCCATTTCAGAGACTTTAGACGAACAAGGATTGAGTCCGGTTTTAGCTTTTCAGATGTCTGATATATATGCTTGGACGATCAGTTTTGTTAAGTTACAAGAGGGTGATCGTTTTAAGGTAATATATGAAGATAAATATATAGATGATTCTGTATACGTAGGGGTTCATAAAATTAAGGCGGCCTATTTTGAGCATAAAAAAGAACCCTTTTATGCCTTTGAATACGAAACAGATAAAGAAAAAGGAATTGTTGATTATTTTAGTGAAGACGCAAAAAACCTTAGAAGAGCTTTTTTAAAAGGACCAATTGCACTTGGACGAATTTCTTCACGTTACAACTTAAAACGAAGAATAGCATTATATGGTAATCGAGTAAGACCTCACAAAGGCACCGATTTTGCCGCTCCTGTTGGAACACCAATATTAGCAACCGCAAACGGTACTGTCACAAAATCTGGGTATACTTCTGGCAATGGGAATTATGTGAAAATTAAACATAACACGACCTACTCCACGCAATATTTACACATGAGAAAACGTAAGGTTAAACGTGGTGATTTTGTAAAACAAGGCGATGTTATTGGTTGGGTAGGGATGACCGGAAATACATCTGGGCCTCATGTCTGTTACAGATTCTGGAAAAACGGAAGGCAAGTTGATCCTTTTAAACAAAAGCTTCCTGAAGCTAAACCCATGAAAACTGAACTTAAAAACAAATTCTTTAAATACATAGAACCAATAAAAGAACAATTAGATAGTGTTAAATATAAATATAAGGAAGGCACTATTAAATCTATTGATAATTTTTCATCCTGATTAAAATGGCTTTAAAAACAACTAACCCCACAAAAACTAAATCTTGGAAAAAACTTCAAGACCATTATAAAGAAATTAAAGACGTTCATATGAAAACTATGTTTTCAAATCATCCTGAACGTGCTGAACTTTTATCTCTAGAGTGGGAGGATTTTTATTTGGATTATTCAAAACACAGAATAGATCAAAATACCATTCAACTTCTAACAGAACTAGCTAAAGAGGTTGATTTATCTGATGCTATTGAGAAGTATTTCTCGGGAGCAGTTATAAATAAAACAGAAAATCGTGCTGTATTGCATACAGCTTTACGAGCTGATAAAAGTGAAGAAGTTTTTGTAGATGGTGAAAATGTCATTCCTGGAGTTCAAGAGGTAAAATCTAAAATGAAAACCTTTTCTAATGAAGTGATTAACGGAACCCTTAAAGGGTATACAGGTAAACCTTTTAAAACCATTGTTAACGTGGGTATTGGTGGGTCTGACCTAGGTCCTGCTATGGTTGTTGATGCACTTTCTTATTACAAAAATCATCTCAATACTTATTTTGTAAGTAATGTAGACGGCGATCATGTCAATGAGGTCATGAAAAACTTAGATCCAGAGACTACTCTTTTTGTAGTAGTTTCTAAAACATTTACAACCCAGGAAACACTATCTAATGCCACAACATTAAAAAAATGGTTTTTAAATAACGCACCAAATGATGCCATCGCATCTCATTTTGTGGCGGTATCTACTAATTTAGAAAAAGTCACTGCTTTTGGAATTGATAATCAGAATATATTTCCAATGAAAGATTGGGTAGGAGGACGTTTTTCATTATGGAGTGCTGTAGGGTTGTCTATTTCATTATCCTTAGGCTACGATAATTTTGAAGCATTACTTCAAGGGGCAAATGCTATGGATAAGCACTTTAGAACTGCCGATTTTGATAAGAATATTCCAGTAATCACAGCATTATTAAGTGTGTGGTACAATAATTTTTTCAATGCTGAATCTGAAGCTATTTTACCATACAGTCAGTATTTAAATCAGTTTGCAACTTACTTGCAACAAGGTATTATGGAGAGTAATGGTAAAAGTACAGATAGAGAAGGTAAAGCATTAAACTACCAATCTGGAACTATAATTTGGGGAGAACCAGGAACAAATTCTCAGCATGCATTTTTTCAACTCATTCATCAAGGGACTAAATTGATCCCAGCAGAATTTATTGGCTTTGCAAAGTCTTTACATGGAAATCAAGATCATCAAGATAAATTGATGTCCAACTTTTTTGCTCAAACGGAGGCTTTATTGAATGGCAAAACACCTGATCAAGTTAAGCTAGAGCTTGATCAAAAAAGATTATCAGATATTGAAAAAAATACACTAGAACCTTTTAAAGTGTTTGAGGGTAATAAACCCACAACGACTTTACTTATTGATAAATTATCACCTGCTAGTCTAGGAAAACTCATTGCCATATATGAACATAGAATTTTTGTTCAGGGTGTAATTTGGAATATTTATAGCTACGATCAATTTGGAGTTGAGTTGGGTAAAGAATTGGCAGGGAAAATTCTTGAAGAGTTTTCTGACCAGAGTTTAAAAGTTAGTCACGACAGTTCCACTTCTAGATTAATAGCTAAATACTTAATAAATCGGTAAGTTTCAAATATAATTTTAATTTAGAAGTTTTTATTTCCATTCCAGTGATTTCATAAGTTGTATGACATCATTTCTAATGTAATTGGCAGCAGGGAAAATAGAGTCATAATTAGGTTTTACCCTAAAGTAAACAGAGCCAGTAATAAAAT
>JBELHJ010000038.1:15919-21316 GCA_042091495.1 Bacteroidota bacterium | reverse complement strand
TTTTTTATTTTTAGATAATTCTTTAATCTTTGGTAGAGCGTTCATAAGAAAACCCACCTGATTGACTAGAGGCCCAACTCAAAAACTTGACTGATAAATAAACATTATCGGCTTCGATATGCATGACTAAATTTTTGCCAACTACATTTTTTGGTTTGCCTACAGCAGATCTAAAAGATGAGAATGAAAGCGATTCTACATCTGAAATATTACCAACTGCCCATTTAGTGCCCCTGGGACTTACATTTTCAGTAGCATCAGATTCTGATACTGCATTAAAAATTTCTCCTCCTGATGTACCACGAGTAATGGCCACATTACTGGTGATTCTATCTTGATTAGCAGCATCACCGGCATCAGTATTTGGTGCTTTAATGAATGTGATATTAGCACCTGTCCAAACCTCATAATCTGTCACAGGCGTTCCACCATTGTTGTCATCATTGTTTAAATCATCTGGGCTATCATTACTACATGATAAAACAAAAAGAAAACTGAATAAAAAACTGATATTTTTCATAGCATTAATTTTTTTTTCAAAGTTATAAAAAATATCTCACCCTATTGAATTACAAACTATTGGCTACCGCCAATACAATAACACCTACCACCATTGCAGCCAGACCTGAGTACAAAAAGTTTTTAGCTTTGGATGACGCTTTTACCCACTCTTTGGTAATTAAACCTGTTACAATTGCAGTCACTACACAAACCGTATTAAAAATAGCATAACCAACAGTATTTCCCTGTTCTCCTAATTTAAAAGCAGCATATGCAAACCCTACAGAAGCAAAAAAGTTTAGAATACCCATGACGGTACAAAGCCCTAGATTTTTAGAAAAGTGTGGTGTTTTAAACTTAGACCACAGTTTTTTAACTGTTAATTGCTGAGCAAAAAATAAAGCAATAGCAACGCCTCCAGCCATATAAATAATATACATAATTGCTACAGAACTTAACCATTGCGCATTACCTTGAGCTACAACAGCTTCACTAATGACTTTGGCCCCTACTGCATTGGCATAACTAAACCCAGTTGCCAGTAAACCACCAACTACTGCAATTATAATTCCAGTTAACATGCCTTTTTTACCTCCAGCATCATTAGCTTCATCTTGTTCTCTTAATATTCCAGCCTTGCCGTTTGCCATAATACCCAATAAAACAATTAATAAACCTGCCAAAATAGTAACTAATATGGTTTGAGCTGGTAACCCACTTTCTATAAAAGGAAGAAGTGATCCTACCAAAATTACGGTTCCAATAAAAATTGAAAAACCTAATGATAATCCTATGTGATTGATGGCTTTACCCCACATCATTACACCTATACCCCACAAAAAACTAGAAACCAACATTCCCCACAAAACGGTACTAGGAAGGCTAAATAAAACCTCTGAAAATCCGTCTATTAACAAAAAAGCAGCAATATTGGGAATTACAAAAGTGTTTATTGCAAAAAATAACCCCCAGGTATTTTCAAATTCAAAATCTTTGGTGAATTTTTCTGGTAAGGCGTACAAACCTAGCATGAGTCCAGCCACAATGGCCAATAGTATTCCTTGAATCATAATTATTAATTTTTAGTATGTGAATTAGTTTTTAGTTTATGAATTTACCACTTAAATTTAAAAATGGTAGTACTTTTAAATGTTTGGCCTTTTCTAAGTATAGCATCTTCATACCCCTCAATGTTAGGACCGTTTGGAAAACGCTGTGTTTCAAAACAAAGTCCTCTAAATTTTCCATATTGTAATCCATCCTCTCGTTTTAAATCGTTAGATGTGTACTTACCCGTGTAAAATAACATCCCTGGTTCTGTGGTATGAACCTCCATAGCACGTTGGCCCAATTCTGATTTAATCTCAATAACCTTTTGAGGGGATTCAGTTAATTGTTTATCAAAGACATAATAATGTTCAAAACCATCATTAATGGCATCATGAACTGTTTTTATATGTTGTCCTTTTCTTAAATCTTCGATACTTCCCTCTAAGGCTATTTGAGTACCGTTAACTATGCAAGATTCATCCATTTCCATTTTATTTGACGCTGCCACTGATATAAAATGTTCTTGTATATCTTCTTTGAAACCACTCAAATTAAAATAAGCATGATTGGTTAAAGTAAGTGGTGTGTCTTCGCTAGATGTAGCTTGGTAATTTATTGTCAATGCATTTGAATCATCTAATGTGTATGTAACTTTAACATCAACTTCACCTGGAAACCCTTCTTCCATATGCGGGCTTTTTCGTGACAAAATTAATGAAGCTGCACTTGGATTAGACGCATCTAATACGGCATCCCAAACTTTAACATTAAATCCTTGGGTACCGCCATGTAAATTATGTGGTTCAGCATTTTTAGACACGTTATAAATATTGCCATTCAAATTAAATGTTGCATTCTCAATCAATGAACAATAGCGTCCCACGATACCACCAAAATAAGGGTTATTTTCTTTGTATAATTCTGAAAAATAGCCCTCTAAAGAATTAAAACCACAAGAAATCTCTTCCACATTGCCTGAGGTATTTGGCACTAATATAGAAGTTATAGTACCTCCATAATTAGATATTTTAACAGTAACTCCATTGGAGTTTACTAAAGAAAAAAGATGCACATCTTGCCCATCAATTGCTCCAAAATAGTTTTTTTCTGATCTCATAAAATAGGTTAGTTAAAATAGTTATCCGTCAATAGTAATAGGTGCTTTTGCAAGTGGTTCAACTTCATAAGTCATAGATTCCCAACCAGACTCTGTTTCAATTTTAAAACAAATGGCTAATTTGTTAGGCGCCTTAAATGGTGTATTTATAAGAAGCCCCTCATCTGTGAGTTTCCAACTTATAACCTCTGATGAATCCAATACAGATACATTTTTAATTGTTGTACCGTTGCGTTTATCCTTAGCAAAAGCCTTGATTAAAACTTCTTTTTCACTTCCAGCCCAGCCCATTTGAATGGCATAAACGGTATTATCTTTAGTGGTAAACCTTATATTTTCATCGTTATACTCACCAGTCATTTCAACAAAATGACCACTACCTTTTAAACGTTTAGGACCTTCCCCGTAAGTTACAAAAGGTCTTGTACCATAGATTGCCTCACCATTAGCTCTTAACCATTTCCCCATTCCAAGCAAGCTCTCTCTTTGGGCTTGAGGGATAATACCGTCTGCTGTTGGTGATATATTTAATAAGAAATTACCATTCTTACTAACAATATCAATTAAGATATGAAGTAATGTTTTTGTTGATTTGATATCTAACTCTTCAGTGTAAGACCAGCTACCAGTGGTTGACCACGAACCGTCACTAATCGTACCGTCTGTAAGCCAAGTATAATCTGTTAATTGATCCATTCGCCCTTTTTCAAAATCTAAAACCCCTAAATTTTGAGGCATGTCATTTTGTTTATAGGTAATAACTACGTCTTTATTCCAAGCTTTAGCAGCATTTAAATAATAAGCAGCAAATTGTCTTCTATTTTCTTGTGGTAAACGGTCTAACCAGGAATCAAACCAAATAATATCTGGTTGGTAGCCATCAATTACTTCTTCTAACAAGCCATTCCACATATTACAAAAGGCATTCCAAGGCATGGTGCCGTATAATTTCTGAAGATCTTCAGAATCAGCACCAACACGTTCTGGAACTTCTCTTTGCATGTAGCGTTCACGTCCGTAATAATGCCAACGGTGCTTTTTTACATCTGGATTAGTGTCATCATAACGACCTACTTTAGCGTGATGGAACGTCGTGATTAGCTTCATTCCTCTTTTTTTAATTGATTTTGATAAGGTTCCTAAAACATCTACTTTCGGACCAGAATTTGCAGCATTCCATGGTGTGATTTTAGAATCCCACATGGCATAGCCATCATGATGCATAGCCACAGGACCTGCAAACTTTGCCCCTGCCATGAAAAATAAATCAGCCCAATCTTCAGCATTATAATTTTCAGCTTTAAATAAAGGCACCAAATCATGGTACTCTACATCTTTGGGTTCACCAAAATGTGACTTATGAAACTCATGTTCACGATAGGTTTGAAAACCAACACCTACGCCTTCTTCTCGTTTATTTTTTGGCTTGGGTTGTTTACCACTTACATGGCCATACATGGTTCTTGGATAATGCTCATTACCATAAGCTGGCACAGCATATGGTCCCCAGTGGAAATAAATTCCAAACTTAGCATCTTTAAACCATTCTGGAGATTCGTTATGTTTTGCTAATTGCTTCCAATTTGCCTTGTATTTTTTTTGAGAAAAACAGAATGTAAAAGACAAACAGCAAACTAAAATCGTAACTATTTTTTTTATCATTTCAATTAATTAATAAACGGTTATTAAATTTCATATGGGGCTAATTTTGCCCAATTAAAAACAACACCCGTTCCAGGTTCATTAGAAGCTAAAGCTCTATAATTTTCAACAACTAAAGGTCTGGTAGTGTATTCATCTATTGGAAAACTGTGCACTTCTAGCCAACCTGAATTGGGTTGAGAAGATACTAAACTTACATGTAACTCTTGCATACCATGTGAACATACAGGAATTCCATTTTTGTTAGCTAACTGTGCTGCTTTTAACCAGCCTGTAATCCCACCACAATTTGAAGCATCTGGTTGTACAAATGATAGTTTTGATTGCTCAAACGCATACTCAAACTCATGAATGGTATGTAAATTTTCACCCATTGCCAAAGGCACACCAGTAGCGTCTGCTATAGTTGCATAGCCTTTGTAATTATCTGGGATGGTTGGCTCTTCAAACCAATGGATATCATATTCTTTAAAGGCATTAGCCGCTTCAATAGCCTTTTCAATAGACATGGAGTAATTGGCATCTACCATAAAGGTTACATCTGGACCAATAAGTTCCCTAACGGCTTTTATACGATCTAAATCTTCCTGAAGATTTTCTCTACCAATTTTAATCTTAACCGCTTTAAATCCTTTATTAAGATACCCTTTAATATTATCTAATAACTTTTCTAATGGGAACATTAAATCTATGCCTCCGCAATAAGCTTTACAGGTATTGTTAGCCCCTCCAGCTACTTGCCATAAAGGCTGTCCTAAACGTTTACATTTAATATCCCACAAGGCAATATCAATAGCTGAAATGGCAAAAGAAGCAATGCCTCCTCTTCCCACATAATGTATATGCCATTCCATAAAGTCATACAAGCCATCAATATCAGAACCATTCATACCTATTAAAGCCTTCTTAAAGTCATGTTCAATCATGGCTTTAATAGCATGCCCTCCTTTTCCTCCAGTATATGTATAGCCGGTCCCTTCAAAACCGTCTTCCAAAGTAATTGTGCATGTTACCAGTTCAAAATTAAAATGGTCACCATGCTTGGCATCAGATAGTACTTCAGGAAG
>JBELHJ010000038.1:14500-15819 GCA_042091495.1 Bacteroidota bacterium | reverse complement strand
GCATCAACAGCGGCATCTATATCAGCATCTTCAAATACTATAAAAGGAGCTTTACCTCCTAACTCTAACTGCACATGGGTTAAATTTTGAGCGGCAGTTTTAGCGATAATTTGTCCTACAGGTGTTGAGCCTGTCATGGTTACCATTTTGGTAATAGGACTTTGTACTAAAGCATTACCCATGGTGCTTCCAGGACCAGTTACAATATTTAAAACACCTGCCGGAATTCCTACTTTATCAGCAATATAACCTAACTCCAAAGTTGCCAAAGGTGTTTCCTCTGTTGGTTTTATAACCAGAGTGTTTCCTGCTACTAAAGCTGGGCCTAATTTACGACCAGCTAGAGCTAAAGGGAAATTCCATGCAGTGATTGCAACAACAACCCCTTTAGGCACTTTCTGAATCCAAATTTGTTCCCCGGGATTATCAGAAGGAATAATATCGCCTTCAATGCGTCTGGCATCTTCACAAGCATATTCTATAAATGAAGCTGTTACAGCAACCTCCATCTTGGCCACTTTAAGTAACTTTCCTTGCTCTTTAACCAAAAGTTCTGCCAAATAATCAGCATTAGCTTTAATTTCTTGAGCAAATTTATACAACAATTCAGCACGGTATCTGGGAGGAGTAGCTCTCCAAGATTTCTGAGCAGCTTCTGCAGCTTTTAAAGCTTTTAAAGCATCTGCTTCATTGCCATTCTGAACTTGGCCAACGACTTCTTCTGTAGTAGGACTATAAACCGTATCTAAAGTGTTAGATACTGAATCTTCCCATTGACCATTAATATATAATTGGTATGTTTTAGTTTTTGACATTGTAATAAAATTTTAAAATTAACGGCCCATCCAGCCTCCATCTACTAACATGATACTACCATGCATGTATGCGGCCGCATCAGAACATAAGAATACTACAGGACCAGCAAAATCTTTAGCCTCACCCCATCTTCCCGCAGGAATTCTTGACAAGATAGAACTGGATCTGTCTGCATCGTTTCTTAAAGCTTCAGTATTATCTGTGGCTATATAACCTGGTGCTATAGCATTTACATTAACACCTTTACTCGCCCATTCGTTAGCAAAAGCCATTGTTAACTGGCCAACCGCTCCCTTACTCGCAGCATAACCTGGCACAGTGATACCACCTTGAAACGTTAAAAGTGATGCTGTGAATACCACTTTACCACTTCCGCGAGCTATCATATCCTTACCAATTTCTCTGGTGAGAATAAATTGGGCATTTTGATTAACCTCAACCACTTTATCCCACATTTCATCGGGGTGTTCTGCGGCAGGTGTTCTTAAAATTGTACCTGCATT
>JBELHJ010000038.1:0-14400 GCA_042091495.1 Bacteroidota bacterium | reverse complement strand
TTTATTGTTGACAATCCATTAATACTTTCAATCCTTCTGGATTATTATCTATAGCTTCAAAAACCTTTTGAATATTACTTAAAGGCTGAACGTCTGTAATCATTTCCTCAAACGGTAATTCATTTTTAGTCACTAAATCTATAGCATAATCGTAATCTTCTTTTTCATAAACTCTAGCTCCAATAAGCTTTAATTCTTTCCAAAAGAACTTAAACAAGTCTACCGGTTTTTTTTCACCATGAATAGCAACCATAACAATACGTCCTCTGATGCCTGCAACTTCTGTCATGACATCTAGAGCAGGTTGTACTCCTGCTACTTCAAAAACAACATCAGCAAGTCTCCCTGCTGTCTTTCCTTTAACATAATCAACTAAGTTTGCATCTATAGGGTTTACCGCATCAAATCCAAGGGATTGCGCTTTGGCTATTCTGTTTTTATTAACTTCAGATATTATTACTTGTGCGCCTTGGGCTTTAGCAACCATAGCAACTAATAGTCCAATAGGTCCACCTCCAATTACAACAGCAGTTTCATTAGAAGTTAAACCACTTAATCTTACATCGTGAGCAGCTACTGATAATGGCTCTATAAGCGCAGCCAATTTTAAATCGGTGTTATCTTTTAACTTATGCAATGTGAAGGCAGGTACATTCCAATACTGCTGCATAGCACCTGGACTATCAATACCTATAAATTTTAAATCTTCACATACATGATTAAATCCTTTGTCAGAGGGTTTAGCACCTCGATCGTCCAAGGGTCTAACCACAACTTTGTCTCCTATATTATAGTCAGAAACTCCGGTACCAACAGCATCAATAACGCCAGACATCTCATGTCCAATAGTTTCAGGAATATTTACGCGTTTATCCATCATACCATGATAAATATGGACATCGGTGCCACACACACCAACATAAGCGACTTTAATTCTTACTTCTCCTTCTTCAGGATTTGCAATCTCTTTTTCAAAAACAGAAAACGATTTGTTTCCTATATACTCTGTTGCTCTCATTTATTCAAATAAAAAACTTGTTTTACATCTGAAACAAATATAAGATATAATTTTGAATTTTAATAAATTCAAAAAAAAAAGGCGTTAAATAATTTAACACCCTTATAAATATAAAATAATGACTATTAATCCTTAATAAATTTTAAAGAATTGAAAACTATTTAATTAAAATTAGATTGATTTAATTGCATAAATTATTTACATAAAAGCCCCCGTATTTGGAGGCTTTATGTAATATGTAGTTATATTATTTCTTTATAAAACGATAGGTTCCAGATTGACCATCTATTTTAGCAGTAATAATATATATGCCTTTATTAAGATCTGAAACATCTATGGACGCTTCTCTAGTTCCAAAATATAGTTGCTTAACTTTTTGCCCAAGTGTATTGGACACAACTACGCCATCTATAAAGGTATTGGCTTTTAAATTAAGTTGAGATGTTGCTGGATTTGGAAAAAGATTAAACTGAAACTTGGAGAATTCTTTATTGGATAAACCTTCGGCTACAGTAACATTATCAACAATAATATGATCTGTTCCGTTTGGAATACCCCCACCCCCTTTAACTACTACCAAGAAATGATCTACTGTCAAATCTGTTCCTTCAGGGACCGTGAATTGAAATGAAAACGTTGTAAAATCTGGTACAATTCCATCTTTAGGCACATAAGCTGCTTTTGGGTCAGCTGTACTGAACCAGCCTACACGCCCTCCATAATTATATGCTGCTGTTGGTCTAATTTGAAAATTTATACCACCTGTTAAGGCTGCACCATCATAAGAAGCATCTAAAGAGACATCATACGTTTGTCCAACTACAAGATTCATTAGTTTTTGGCCCAGTATCGCGGCATTATTAACAACAGTACCATTACCAGCATTACAGCGCTTGCCATTGGCATAAAAAGCTATAGCTTTACTACCATTAAAATCTACGACACGAACGTCGTCGTTAATAGGGACATTACCTGTTTCTGTTCCACAATCACCCGCAGCATTGGTATTGGTTTGTGCAAACCAATCTGGGAGACCCGCGCCAGCATTACCCAATGCCCCTACATCCAGAGTTTCAAAATCAGAGTTCGTAATAATCTGAGCATTTAAACTGCAAAATGCTAATAGCGAGAGATAAAGTATTTTTAATTTCATATGAATAAATATTAGTTAGTGTCATAAAGTTAAAAAAAAAGAAGATTGGAATTACACGAACAACTAACACATTTGTATTAAAAATTAGCAAAAATGCACAAAAAAACCCCTCAAATTGAGGGGGTGATATTAGGTCCTTAAAATTTATCTATTGCTTGATAAAACGGTATGTTCCCGTTTGTCCAGCCATATCAACTTTAGCGATGTATACCCCTTTGTTTAATGCTGCAATATTTACAACATTAGAAGTTGCTCCTAAAACAACTGTTTTAACAGATTGTCCTAAGCTATTGTAAATCTCTAAACTATCAACAAACTTTGAAGCGTTCAAAGTAATGTGATTTTTAGCTGGGTTAGGACTCAAAGAAAAGTTGAATTTTGATAAGTCATTATTTGATAAACCTTGACTATACATTTCAAAATTATCAACATGTATAGTAGATCCTGTATCTTGTTTTACCCCTTGAAATTGAATAGCATAAGCTGTTTGAGCAGCTACAAACTTAAACTCATAGGTTTGATACTCCGTTGAAAATCCAGCTTCTAATACTTGAAATTCTTTAGCGGTAATGTTTGTTCCTTCAGATGAACCAGAAACAAGTTCAATAGCAACATCGTAAGCATCAGCTTGTAAATCGTCATGGTTTTTAAATAAAACTTTGAACAAGTCAGTACGGTCTGCAGTAGCCTTAACATTAAACTTAACTTTATATGCATGACCAACAGTTAAATTTGAAATGACCTGTCTTACGGGGGTACTTCCAGAATCATCTAATTTCATGGTGCCATTATCAAGTGAAGCTTTTCCGCCACACGCTACCCATTTATCAGTAATCATAGCTACATTTCTACCTTCTTGAGAACCAGAATAACTTTCACCTGAATTACATGATTTTTCAAAACCAGTTGCATCTGTAAAATTTGAATGTTTTAGTAAATTAGTTTGATTTTGAGCAATTGCCATTCCAGATAAAGACAACGCTAAACAAAGTAATGTTTTTTTCATTTTTAATCGTTTTAAATTTAAAATTAATTTTATATGTGAAACTAAATTCAAGATAAAAGTAGCGTAATCGTTAAACTAGATATACTACAATTGTAACAAGTTATAGCACGTTTATTACCAGATAAATCTAACCAGTTGTATTGCAATATTTTGACAAAAAAAAAGGCTATTAAAAAACAGCCTTTTCATTGATTATTTTAAGTTTAATACTTAAATAAAGCCTAATTTTTCTGATATAATTGCAGCGTATTGCTTTACAATTTGTCCTTTTTCTATAAAATCTTCAGATTTAAGACGTCCAGACGGAGCAGAAATCCATATGGCAGCGACGGGATAACCATACTCATTTAATATAGGTGCACCTATACAGTTAATACCGTCTATATCCTCTCCATGATCTATAGCATAACCTTGCTCTGCAACAGAGGAAAGGACTTTTCTAAATTCTTTTTTGGATATTATAGTCTTGTCTGTAAACTTTGAAAGTGTCATTTTTTTAATAATAGTATCAGATTCTTTTGATGGTAAAAAAGCTAAAATAGATTTTCCTCCTACAGAACTATGAATACTATATCTAGTTCCCAACTCAACAGATAATTTGACTGGATAAGATGATGTTACTTGTTCTAAAATAGTTCCTTCATTATTTATTAGAATTCCTAAGAATACTGACTCCTTCAAATCATCCCTCAAAGCTCTCATGACATCAATAGAAACCTCAACCAAGCTTTGTTCATTAACAGAACTAACGCCAAGAGTTAGCATTTTTCTGGATAGCGTTATTTTTTTGGTGGACTCATTTTTTTGAAGATAATTTTTATAAATCAAGGTAGAGGTGATTCTAAATGCACTTGATTTTGATATATCTAAATGGTTTATTATCTCTGTAAGCGTAAGACCCATTGGGGTTTTGGCTAATAATTCAATAATCATTAGGCCCCGTTCCAAATTGGGAACATTATATGCACTTTTAGTGTCTTTTGGAAAATCATTCATAAATATTAGCGTCTTCTGGTTGAGTTAACTCTTGAAGTTTCATCAAATCTAATATTTTCTCGCTTATGATTAAAATCATTTACGTCTTGACTTAAATCACATTTAAATCCTATCAAATAAGCCCAAGGCTTAGATTTAGATTGTGCAATATGTGCCATACCCCAAGTAAATCCTTTACCGTTGGTCGTGTTGTCATATTTATCTGGACAGTATAATCCCGCAGCATCTGGCGGTAAAACAATATGTGCTTTAACTTTAAAATTCACACCATCTTTAGCCCACTGTATGGTGTTTTTTTCTGGACCATTTGCAGTAATCATAGTAGCTACACCCTCTTTATATGGCCAAACAAGTGCTTCATGTCCACTTGCCGAAACAGGGTTTAAAGGATGTTTAATAAAAGGCCCTTCGGGAGTTTCTGCAATTGCTACACCCATTGTAAAATTTGGATATGGTTTTTTTAAACCAACTCCTCTAGGAGCCTCATGCTCACTTTGAACTCCCATTGGATGTGCTTTGTAATACATCCAAATTTTACCATCTCTTACAATTAAATTAGGGTCGTGTACTTTTTGACTGTCAAAATCTCCGTAAGCCGATATGTGAGCACGTTTTTTAGATCCTTCTACAAATACACCAGATTTTCCAGATTTTAATATTGGCTCTGGATGTCTATTCCACGGTCCTGTTGGACTGTAGGACCAGCTCATTCCAATAACATTTTTTGATCGTTCTGTGTAAGGAAACTTTACAGCCTGATAATACAAATAGTATTTTCCTTTATAATACATGATATCTGGAGTAAACACACTGCGATCATCAAACTCACCTTCTGGGCCACGTTTTGCAGCCACTCCTTGTTCCTCCCAAACTTTACCATCTTTACTGGTTGCATAATAAATATCACACATATCCCAGGTATTAGCAGGTAAAAATTTAGTTGCTTTTAAATAACCCACAGGAGCTTTAGTTTTTGGGCTTCTGGTGTAGTATACGTAATAAGTACCGTCTACTTTAATAATTGTACTGGGATCTCTTCTTGAAATACCTTCTTCATACTCTAACCCTTTTAAACCATGATAACTAAAACTTGAATAAAACTCATTTTGTGTAGGCTCAGTTTGATTCCATTGTTCAATATATCTTCGCATTGATGCACTTACCGTTTTACCATCATAATAACCATCCAGAGTACCACGCAATGTTTCTTTAGCTGAATTAGACTCATAAGTTTTGCATCCCACTAACATCATAATAACCCCTAGAGGCATTATAAAAAATTTGATTTTTTTCATTCTAATTTGACTTTTTATTCTTTTTAATTTTTTGTCTTCCTTGTAATTTTTCATTGGTGACCCCAAATCGTTCAGGATCCAACATGACATCCCTAATAGTACTGTAATGTCTAAATTGATTCCAATTTAATTGCTTCTTACTATCACGTTTTAAGTCACAATCAAATCTAACTAAAAATGTCCAGTCAGATCTTCCGTAATGACACAATCCCCAATCAAAACCTTGACCATTTTTTGTGTCTAGAAATTTATCTGCTATGTATGCACCACCTGCTGGTGGAATATCTTCTAGTGCTGTAACAACTTCAAAGTCAATTCCATTTTCAGAATATTGCACGGTTCCTTTTTCTGGTCCAGCCCAATCAACTATGGCCGCTATTCCCGTTTTCCAAGGAAATACCCAAATTTCGTGACCGCTGTTTGTTACAGGATTATAAGGAGATTTAACATAAGGCCCCTCCGGATATTCTGCTATAGCTAAACCCCATTTGGAGTCGGCATGCATTAAATCGCCGACACCATGACCTTTATAGTACAAATAATATTTGCCATCTCTAACAATTACACCAGGGTCATGAATAGCGCCACTATCCCAAGAACCTTTTGTTTTTACGTTGTGGACATAATCTGAAAACCCTTTCTTATGCTCATCTCTTAACTCACCGTCTGGAGTAGTTCTTAAAATGGGATCAGCTAATTTTGTCCATGGGCCATTTGGAGAATTTGCCCAGGCCATACCAACAACATTACGTTGTTCTGTTTTGGAGCGTGCTTGATAGGTTAAATAATACTTATTATTTGTAACCAAAATATTAGTTGTGAAAACACTGTAATCATCCCACGCACCGTCTTTTCCTCTTTCAACTGCTGGTCCCTGCTCACTCCAAGTTTCCCCATCTTTACTTGTAGCATACCACAAATCTGCATTTAACCAACTTGATTTGTTGTCTTTACAATAAGTATACCAAACATAATAGGTGTCATTTACTTTAATTATTGAACTGGGATCTCTTCTGTGTGTGCCCTCTTCATAGCCTAAACCCTTAACAGGTTTATACCTAAATCTTGTATATAATTCATTTTCACTGTCATTTACAACAAAACGTTGCATGGCAGCACTTTGAGCTTGGTCAGTTTTATTTTTTTGAAAAACAGCACATGAAACCAAAATGAAGAATAAGGGAATATATTTAATCATTTATTTCAAATTAGAAACTTGTTTCAAATATAAAAAATTAAGATGAAAAAGAAAAAGCCTCATAACGATTTATGAGGCCTTAAAATAAAGAAAATTATAATTTATTATTTTTTCTTCTTTTGAGAACGTTTATGTTGATTCCAACTCTTAAGCTCATCAGTAGAAATTATTGTTTTAAAAGCAATTTGAGCTTCTTTATAAATAGCTTTTCTTGCTGTTTTCTTTTCTTCATCAGTTAAAGAACCATCTGATTTGTTAGCAATTAACTTTTGATTCTTTTCAAAATGAATTTTATACATCGCAGCTTCCTGCTCAGCATCTAAACCTAAAAAAGATACCATTTCTTTAGTGTTTGCAGCAGCCATTTTTTCTGCAGATGGACCTCCTTTTTTCTTTTGTCCAAAAGACAATGATACTGTTAAAGCAAGTGCCAGAGTTAATAATAATTGTTTCATAAGTATTTAAATTTAAGTGTTAATAAATTTTAATTATATCCTGGGTTTTGTTCCATAGCTGTATTAGCAGATACTTCAGATTCAGGAATAGGCAAAATCATTCTGTTGGTATTCACGTTAACAATCCAGGGCGCAGGTTTTTCTGTGTCTGGATTATTTATATTATTCATAAATGTTTGGCTTGTTAACTCTTCCATAAAACGCTCTTCACCAGCTCTAACCAAATCAAATCTTGAGTGCCCTTCAAAACACAACTCCTTAGCGCGATCCCAAAAAACAATATCTAACAATTCTTCTTTCGCTGGAGTGGAAACAATATCTGCAGGTGCAGCCCCATAAGAGGAAGCATCTAATGAACTACCAAAACTTCTGGCTCTAGCTCTAACTTTATTTAAAGAAACAACTGCATCATCTAGATTACCATTTTGAGCAGCAGCTTCTGCATGCATTAATAGGACATCAGCGTATCTTAAAATAGGCGCATTCATATTTGTTCTAAATCTAGAGACCGGCATTGTTGAAAACCTGTATTTATAGGAACGCCATTGTTTGGTGTTAGTTTTTTCAGCGATAGTTCCATTGGCTTTAAAATTACCTTTGGCACAGCTTAAAATTCTTACATCTTGTTCTTCAAATTTTCTGTAAAATTGTAAGGTTGGAGACGTTCGACCAAAACCACGATCAATTGCTTTAGCATTCCCTGCTGGATTTGTGAAACCTCCCCAAGGTGCAGCTTGTAATCCGTCATAATCAAATTGAGCTGTATATAACCATTCTGTTGATCTTTCCCCTTCAGGAGAGAGTAATTCATGGTAATCATCTGCTAACTGATAAATATTAGAGTCTATAACCTCATTGGCTTTTTCTTCTGCTAATGCGAAATAAGCCGTTTCATTTAAAGGCCAAGATGCTCTTGTTAAATACACTTTTGCTAAGAGTCCTTTTGCAGCACTAAAAGTAGGACGACCAAAATCCTCTAAGTCATAACTTGGAATTACTGGTCTTGCTTCACCATTGATATCAACAGTTTCTGAAGTATACCAATTTGGCCCATATAAATGCGTCTCTGCAAATTGTAAATCTTCTATAATTTGATCGTAAACTAATTTACTATCGGTTCTTGGCGCATTGATATTTTCAAAATCATCACGCTCCTCCAAAATTAAAGGTACATCTCCAAAGAATCTCACCATGTTGAAATACAATAGAGCTCTTGTAAACCTGGCTTCTGCTTCTAAACGATTTCTATACTTTTCTGCCATATAATCATCATAATCGCCTTGGTCAGCTTCTTGAACTCTATTGATAATTACATTAGAGCGATAGATCCCTTGATAGGCAGACTGCCAAAGTGTTAAAATATCTCTATCCGCACTATTAAACGAAAAGGTAGCATACAAATTCTGATTGTAATTGTTTAAGTTATTGGTACCTACATGACTACCATGGTCGGTAATTTTAATATAAAACTGGTGGTACTGAGCACGGAACACATTATACATTCCATTTACAGCAATCTCCACCTCATCTAAATCGTTAAAAAACGTATCTGGAGTAATTTCTGAAATAGGATCTAAATCCAAATTATCATGGCAAGACGTAAACACCGCCATAATAAGTCCTAAAGTGATAACTATTTTTTTCATTTTAATTTTTTTTAATATTAAAGACCCACTCTTAAACCTAAAGCAATGGAAGTTGTTCTAGGATAAGCTCCATAATCTAAATTAGGCATAATTACAGCGCGTTGGCCACTTGAGACACTTACCTCAGGGTCATAACCACTGTATTTAGTCCATACCTTGATATTATCTATATTAGTATATATTTTAAAAGACGATACACCTATTTTTTTAGCATACTTATTAGGTAAGTTATAAGATATATTTAAACTCTGTAACCTAATGTACGAGCCATCTTCCACATTGCGATCTGTAATGGTTTGTTCGTTGTAATCTGCTCTTGGCATAGAAGCATTTGGATTAAGTGGAGTCCACACATCATTATATGTATCTGGACGGTTTGTATTATTTTGACCCAAACGATTCATTCTGTAGGTGTTACCATTAACCACATCAAAACCATATTTGTAAGTAAAGAACACCCCTAACTCAAATCCTTTGTAAGTAAACTTATTAAAGATTCCTCCGTAATGCTTTGGCTGTGTTCTCGCAATAATGACCCGATCCTCTGGAGTAATTAGACCGTCTCCATTTTGATCTACATATTTAACATCACCATAAAATGGAATTGGCTTGTTATCAGCATCCTGAGGATTTGCAGCTCTTGTAGAAGTTGGATAAACGTCTAAGCCTTCTTTAACCAGAGGGTAACCGTTTTCTATTAATGGATTACCATCAACATCGGTTTGAAAATCATCGTAAGAGAAAATTCCTGCAGTTTCATAACCGTACCACGTACCTAATTGTTCACCTACTCGCATAATACCCGAAAATTGACCATTTGAAAACTGATCTCTAAACAATTCTTCTTCTACAGCTCCTAAATCCAAAATTTTATTATCGTTCTTACTAAAAGTAAATTCAGTTTCCCAGGTAAAATCTTTTGAATCTACGTTAACTGTATTTAAAATTAATTCAATACCGCGGTTTTCTACTTCACCTATGTTACTATACTTGTTTGAGAAACCAGTAGACATTGGAAGTGGTTCGTTTAACAGTAAGTCAAAAGTCTTTTTGTAATACAAATCGGCCACAAAACGAATTCTTCCATCAAACATACCGTAATCTAATCCAAGATCATATGAGTGTGTTTTTTCCCAAGTTAAATCGGGATTACCAAGCTGAAATACAGATAATCCAGTAACAGCCGTGTCATTTAGCACATAGTTAGTATTACCCATTAATGAAAGATTCACATAAGCAGGCACCCCTTGATTGGCAGTTTGACCGTAACTCATTCTAAGTTTTAAATTAGATATTGTATTTGAGTTTCTTAAGAATTTTTCACGATTAATATTCCATGAAAAGGCTGCAGAAGGGAAGAATCCCCATGGATCTTCAAATTTAGAAGAACCATCGGCTCTGTATGAAAATGTTAAATTATACTTACCTGCATAATTATAATTAATTCTACTTAAATAAGATATAATTTGAAACTCATTTGAATTGGTAAAAATTGGATCTGGTATTAGACCAAAGCCTAATTGATCAGCTTGAAGCGTTTCTACATCAAAATTTTTGGCAATCATACTTTCAGTATCTCTTCTTCTATAGGTTTGTTCATGACCCAATAAAGCCGTTATTCTATGCTTACCAAACTGATTCTTATAATTTAATAGGTTTTGATTGTTCCACATTAAGTTTTGCCATGTAAAACGGGTTCCAACACCGCCATCTTGATAGCCTCTACCAAAATCTGATGGAAAGTAATTTTTGTTTTTACCATTTTGAATTTTTGTCCCTAGACGTGTAGAAAAACTAAAATGTTTATCAAACTGATAGGTTAAGAATGTATTCCCCGTGAAATCAAAAATTGAAGTTTGGTTTCTCTGGCGTTGGTCTTGCGTAATTGGATCAACCCAAATACCAGAATCATCATTAGGATCTTCGAAAACGCCTGGACCTCTGTCTGGTCTTCTTGTTAACATACGAATTACAGACCCCATGTTTCTTTGATTAAAATCACCACCTGTTAGTGGTCCCATTTTGTCTGTATAACTCGGAATAAGTACAGTTCTGACATTAAATTTATCAGAAATATTATTCTTTAAATTAAGGTTAAAATTATAACGCTTAAAGTGCGAATTACGAATAGCTCCTGTATTGTTCAAGTAACTTCCTCTTAAGGCGTATAGTGACTTTTCATCGCCACCAGAAGCCCCTAGTGAATAATTAGTAATGATTCCATCCCTATAATATTCATCTTGCCAATCTGTAGATTCTTGTTCTGCGTAGATTGCTCTTAACTCATCAGGTGTATAAGGACCACCATCCCCTCCTCCAATTGGATTTGAAGTTATCGTTGGATTCTCTTCATAGGCGCTTCCATTCCCAGTAAATCTATTGATATTATAAAGTTGATTATTAATATTAAAATCTCCCCATTCTTGAACATCCATTAAAGGAATAAAACGAGATCTAGGTATAAAGTTAGTTGCCATACTGGTATCAAAGAAAATTCTAGATTTCCCAACTTTACCAGATTTGGTGGTAATCATAACTACACCATTAGCACCCCTAGATCCATATATTGCAGTTGCAGAAGCGTCTTTTAACACTTCAATAGATTCTATAGAACTAGGATCTAAATTAGCCAGGGGTGAGCTTTCTGTTGCACTTACACTTAGTCCTTGAGATTGTGCTTCGTTGTAATTAACTTCTATTGGCATACCATCTATAACATATAATGGTTCGTTGTTTGCATTAATAGAAGTACCACCTCTTACACGAATTCTAATTCCTGCACCTGGCGTACCATCTGTGGTTATAGTATTAACCCCTGCAACACGACCATTAAGCGCTTGCTCCAAAGTATTGTTTACCGTTCTTTGAATGGCTTCTTCTTTAACTTTAGAAATAGCACCAGTAACATCTCTAGAAGCAGATTGTCCATATCCAATTAGAACAACTTCATCCAGCTCACTGCGATCTTCTTTCATTGTTATGTCAAGAAAATCTTGACCTTCATAAGTAATAACTTGTTCTTTGTAACCAAGAAAAGTTACAGTAAAACTTTTAGCAGAGTCAACCACTAAAATTTCGAAATCCCCATCAAAATCGGCTTGAGCACCAACTGGGGTTCCAGTTACAACAATACTGGCTCCTGCCAAGGGCATACCAGTTTCATCTTTAACATTTCCCTTAAGCGTTTTTTGTGCAAAAGCACTTTGAAAAGCGGTTAGCATCGTAAAACCTAAAGTCAAAAGAAAAACGTTTCGAGTTAGTCTTAATAAGTTTTTAATCATTAGTAATAGTTTATTGTTTAAAGTTTCGGAAAAAATCAAATTCACAATTTTAACACCTAAAATTAATGAAATATGAAATATTCATATCATAAAATTAATAGGTTACTAAATGATAGTGTAGTATAAATTAATCATATAGTAACACGATTATAACAAAAAAGCCTCAACTACTGGTATTGAGGCTTTTAAAAACTATTTGAAGCTTAATTTTTATTTATTACGACCAATTTTAGAGAATTCTATTGGAATAAACTCAAGATTAGAAGATAAATCAACCGTTTCTTTAATTTTAATCTCACCATTGATATCTGTTTCAAATATCAAACTATTATCTTGGTTTTGCCAATTTGCATTACCAACTATCTTGTGATTAGTCAATCTTTTAAGTTTGCCATCTTCCCTTAGGTTAAAAGGAGACATTTCAAATACACCAGACTCTCCGCCCAGCTTATAAAACATTTTTGCTTTAGATAAATCAGGAAGGTGTTTATCAGACGAGAACGCATAAATATTGTTGGCGAATTTAGATGATTGGTAGCGTATTCTGAACCAATTATCCCAAGCAGTATTAATTTGATTAATTGTAGTGTGTGCTTTCGCTCCTTTTAAGTCATATACATCCAACTGCGTTTTTCTGTTTTTAGAATTTGATATCTGCTTTAATGTATTCGATTCGGAATGACTGATTATTTCTTTTGGTGAATTATGCAATCTATACAAGAACGTCTTCAATTCAGGATACTTTTCAACATACATGTTATAGTACTCAGAATTGGGTTGGAAATACTCACGAGCATCTTTATACCAATTGAATAAGTAATTTGTAGTGTTTGGTGCTTTAACAATATGAGAACCTGTTTTGTAGGCATATGGACAATCAATAGCCACATTATTTTGGATTACATTTTGTCCTCCTCCATGAATATAAACCGCAGCGTTTTTGGAACCTTTTGTGCTGTTACCAACATTATTAAAAATATTACCAAACACATAATTACCCATGGTGTAATTATCTAAGTAAGCGCCATTAGTTGCTATATTTTCAAAGTAATTTTGTTTGACAACATTGCCTCTATTGAAGAATTGTCCTCCAGTTGCTAAATACAAAGCGCCACCATCAAAATGATGATACTCTGGTAAATCGTGCATGTAATTTTTTTCAGCAACACAATCGTTTGCAAATTTCATTTTTATAGCAAAATGCGGTGTGTTGTATATTTCATTATTTTTTGCAGTATTACCACAACCAGCTAATGTAATACCAGGTACTTGGGATTTTTGATCAAATGCAATGTGGTGAATCTCACAATTGGAGACCACATTATTTTCTCTATCAAGAGAAAATTCTTTAAAATCGTTACCTAACTTTACACCTCCTGCTCCTAAATTATAGATATGACAACCGTCTACTTTTGACTGCTTAGGACCTTGAATTAAAACACCCCATTGATTAAAATTTCTAATTGTACAATTAGAGATTTGAACATTAAAACTTTGTTTAATAATTTTTTTCCATTGTTTTTCATTCTCAACAATAATGCCGTTACCCATTCCAGATTCAAGAACCAAACCTTCTATTTTAACATGAGAAGCACCAACTAATTCAAACATGTTGCCTTCAAGAGTAGATAATGTAATGGTCTTTTTACCAATTGTTGATGGTGGATAAAAGTAAAGCAACATATTATCTCTGTCAATAAAGTATTCGCCCTCTGAGTCGAGTTCCTCTGGTACATTTTCAAAATGGAAATGTGTTACTTTTCTAAAATAACCCAGCTTTCTGTTAGGTCCTGAAGCCAGTGTTATAGAACGTCCATTTATAGACTTAACTTTAGTGTATTCCCATTCCCAAGACGCAGAAAGCACACCATCTAACCAGACCTTTTCTGATGAAGTATTGTAATAATCCCATGAAGATGCACGATCAAAAGCTACTGTGAAAGTCCCACCACCATTTTCTAAAAACTCATTATTCTTAAACCACATGTTCTGCTTTTTCATACCTTCATCTGTAACATCTACTAGTGATACCGCCCCTTTTATTTCTACATCATTAAAACGCCCTTTAAACTGATTTACGTTATCGTAGTATGGATTTAATTCATCTAAATTAGGCCATCTGGACAAATTCATTCGTTCTCCATCAACCCAAAGCATAGCAGGTGTTGTAAAATTTGGATTAAATTCAAAACCATAACCATGTTTAAAAAATTCACCCAAAGCTGATTTCTTAATACCATTAGCTTTCAAGTCATAAACTTTTATGTGATTGGCAGCACTTTTGTCAGACAATTTAAATCCAGCCGTTTGCGGATTAAATGCTTTAAAATCTTTAAAGTTTAAAATTTCACC
>JBELHJ010000037.1:17336-21820 GCA_042091495.1 Bacteroidota bacterium | reverse complement strand
AAATGTATTTTCAATGTTTAGGGGATTAGAAATTTCAAATACTAATGAAAGTAGTTCATGAGATGCCATAGTTCTACTAATGGATTGTTGGTCTGCTGTTAATGTAACATTGCCCTTAAATGAAAAGTTATTAGAAGACTCATCTGAAGTGCTGTATATTGAAACAGCATGAGCATTAATTGGGGTATCAATTTGGATATTTGATGAAGGCCCTTCATTGAAAACGGAGACAATAAGCTTTTGAGTGGATTCTGATTTAAATCCCAATGTCCATATGTCATTAGAATTTGAGAATGTTTCCATATGTTGATCGCCAGGCTTTAAAAGATTTGAAAAATGTTTAAAACTATAATAGCGTTTAGGGACAACAATTTCATTGTTATTTGTCCAATACACTAATGCGGATGCCCCAGTTTTAGCATTAGGGTTTTCTGGGTCAGGATATTTATAGCCTTCAAAAAATAAATGAGTCATATAGCCTGTCATACCGCCTTTATTAAACCCTCTTATCATCCATTTAATATAATGGGCTGCATCTGTCATTGAAATGTCTGTGCTTCCCAGATTAGCAGATTCTGTAACCCAAAGTGGTTTATTTTCACCAATCGATTTTAAGCTTGCCCAGTCTGCATTGTGGTCAGCATCATAATAGGTGTGTGTTCCAATAACATCTATGGCATCTTTTGTATTTACATCATTAAATAGTGATGAAATATAGGTTGTAGTAGAATTAATATTGGTGAGTAGTTGTGATGCGGTTGGCGTAACACCTGCACATTCAGGCGCTACAATTTTAATATGATCTAAACCTTCAAAAGAAAGCCGGTTATCTAGATTTTTTAATATCCCAGCCAACTGGTTGGGTGGAGTATTCATAGATTCATAGGTATTCATAAAGTCGGGTTCATTGGTAGGAGATATGGCGGTGACATCAATATCATAACGGCTTTTCATGCCTTTTAAAAAGGTGATTAAAAACTCACTAAATTCATCTTCGTAACCCGATATTAAGGTGTTATCCTCAATAGGTTCTTCATTACTTAATCTTTTAAAACTTTGATTAATTTTCATCCACCCAGAGGGACTGTTGCAATTACCAATAACGTGATCAAAACCAACCTCACTCAATGCAAATGCATCATTTAAAACATTAACCACATACTTAGATTTTCCAACTTGAGGATTGTCCTCATAGCGCCTCCAGTCCAATGCAGTCTCATTTAAGACATAGGGGTCATTATTGTCATTTTCAGGTTCTTCCAAATCATGATAAACAAAAAACCGAATCATATTTACATTAAGGTCTTTAAAACATAGTGTTTCTATTGCTGTTCTAACAGATTCAGGTAAAGCATACAGGTCTTCAGTGCGCCGTTTTATACCGCCACCAAAACCATCTAAAGTTTGATTGGTAAGCTGGCTGTTTAGCCATGCGTGTTTTGCTGTGCCTTCAACCAGGTTGATGTTATCTATGTAAAAAGTTACCCCTTCTGTAAGGTACCAAATGCTGAAAGTATTTTGATTGCTGTTACTATTAAAACTCAATTCAAATGTATATCGTTCCCAAGTATTTGAGATATTGAAATTTTTACCCTGATAAGGGTTAGATCCATCGGTAGAATTAAATGCCAGTTTTAATGTTGCTGAATTAATAGTATTGTTATTACTCTCAAATTTTGCGTAAAAAGATACCGTGTATGAGGTTTGATTACTAACAGTAAATGGATGTATATATTTAGTGTTAACCTCATAACCTTTATCTGTTAGGATTTCAATATGACTCTTTAGACAACGATTACTTTCAGGCGCCACATCGCTGGATTCAATACTGTATTGTGCAACACCTCCATTAAGGGCTCTGTTTTCCCAATCTGAAAAAATAGTCGCTGTTCCTGGGGTTTCAAGCCTTCCGTTTTTAAGAGGCAAATTATTGTTTTGAGAATAACCTAAACCAATACTTAATGAAATGCTAAAAATGACTTTAATTAATAAGTTATTCATGTTAGTAAATTTACAACCCAATGACATACATATGTGATAATTATGAGGCTTTAATTAGCATTTTTGATATTAAATTTGAAGGCGTAATAAAAATGAGTTAAGGATTTTATGCGCACAGGAGCAGCAGTTAATGATAATATAGGAAAGCTTTTGGATTATTTGGATGCCTCTGGTTTGGCAGACAATACCGTAGTAATTTATACTTCAGATCAAGGGTACTTTTTAGGCGAACATGGCTGGTTTGATAAGCGACTTATGTATGAAGAATCTTTACGCATGCCTTTTGTAATTCGTTATCCAAAAGAAATTAAAGGCGGAGAGACTTTAGATGCCAAGGTACTTAATATCGATTTTGCTTCCTTGTTTGCAGATTATGCTGGGGTTACTTTATCAGATACATTTAAAGGTAAAAGTTTTAGAAAGCAGTTGTCCAATACCAAAGCTATCCCACGAAATGCAGTTTATTATAGGTACTGGATGCATCACCCGGACAGACCAGCGCATTTGGGCATTAGAACAGAGCGTTACAAACTTATTTTATTCTATGGAGATGGACTTAATAAAAATGGAGTTAATAAAAAAAATTCTCCTGTAAGCTGGGAATTATACGATCTAAAAAATGATCCACAAGAGCGTCATAATTTATATGATAATTCATCTTACAGCGAATTGGTAAAAAAACTCAAACAGGATTTGTACGAATTGAAAATGCAAGAAAACGACTTAGATGAAAACAATTCTTGGATTAATGAATTATTGACCTCGTTAGAAAAATAGGCCTTTTTTAAGAAAAACGTAATATTTACAATAAAATTCATTGGATTAACAAATATTTAAGTGTAAATTAGACACTTATTAAGCAAGTGTTACCATATAGTTAAGACAACACATTGATTGTTAAAAACTTAATACTAACTCATACTTACATGAAAAAAACTAACATGATTGAAAGTTTTAATTTGAATTATTTCAAAAGGCTTATCATACAATGCCATTGTATGTAAGCCTTTTGTTGAACTTAGATTGGTCGTTTAATATAAAATTCTAAAGTATATGAAGCATTTTAGTGTTCGATTTTTACTATTGATTTCTGCGTTGATTTTAGGATCTTGTAGTTCTAAGACCAAACAAAAGCAGGAGGCAATTCAAAAGCCCAATATTGTATTTATATATGTTGATGATTTAGGTTATGCTGATGTTAGTGCTTATGGTGCTAAAGGCGTATCTACGCCAAATGTAGATGATTTGGTAGCTAATGGATTGAAGTTTACAGACGCCCATTGTTCTGCAGCCACTTGTACACCATCCCGGTTTTCTTTACTAACAGGAACTTATGCATTTAGAAATAAAGCAGCTATTTTACCTGGTGATGCACCATTACTCATAAGACCTGGGACACCTACTATAGCATCTATGTTAAAAAGTGAAGGTTATGCTACTGCTGTTGTGGGGAAATGGCATTTAGGCCTTGGAGACGGCAATGTGGATTGGAACGGTTCTGTATCGCCAGGACCCAATGCTATTGGTTTTGATTATAGTTTTTTAATACCAGCAACCGGTGATAGGGTGCCCTGTGTTTATGTAGAACAAGACCGTGTGGTAGGATTAGATCTGGATGATCCCATTCAAGTAAGTTATACAACCCCTTTTAAGGGAGAGCCAACAGGAATAACACATCCAGAGTTGGTTCGTATGGGTGCCGATACGCAACACAGTCAAGCAGTTGTTAACGGTATAAGCAGGATAGGTTATATGACAGGTGGTGAAGCCGCCTTATGGACCGATGAAGAATTTCCATTCGTTATGAATGAGAAATCTAACGACTTTATTGCTCAAAATAATGATAAGCCCTTCTTTTTGTATTATTCATTTCATGACATTCATGTACCGCGTTTACCGCATTCTAAATTTATAGGACAGTCTGAAATGGGACCCAGAGGCGGTGCCATTGTTCAAATGGACTGGTGTGTGGGGCAAATAAAAAATATGTTAGAAAAGCACGGTGTTTTAGAGAATACCTTAATTGTTTTTACTAGTGATAATGGACCGGTATTAGATGATGGTTACACCGATGATGCGGTTGAGAAATTAGGCGATCATAATCCTTCTGGACCGTTTAGAGGGGGTAAATACTCTGCTTTCGAATCGGGAACGCGTGTACCAACTGTTGCTTATTGGCCAGGAACTATTAAGCCAGGTGTTTCAGATGCTTTAATGACGCAAACCGATTTGTACGCTTCTGTAGCAGCTTTAGTAGGACATCATTTGTCTCCAAATGAAGCTCCGGATAGTATGAATATGCTCCACGCTTGGTTAGGACACTCAGAGCAAGGACGTGAACAAATGCTTGAAGAGTCGTTTACATTAGGCTTACGATCTAGAAACTGGAAATACATTCAGCCTTTGTCTCCAACACAAGAAATTCCTGGATGGATGGTTAATAAAAATATAGAGACTGGTCTAATGAAACAGCCACAGCTTTA
>JBELHJ010000037.1:0-17236 GCA_042091495.1 Bacteroidota bacterium | reverse complement strand
GATGGATGGTTAATAAAAATATAGAGACTGGTCTAATGAAACAGCCACAGCTTTACAATTTAAAATCTGACTTGGGAGAACAAATCAATTTAGCAGACCAATATCCAGAAAAAGTTGAAGCGTTTTCTAACGCTTTAAAAGCCATTGTTAATAGATCATCTGAAAGAAGTGAATAAAACTATTATTTACATATGTTTTTTGTTTTTTGCCATAGCAACCCATGGAAAGACTTATTATTTTGATGCTACACACGGTAATGACACTAATTCTGGATTAGCACCAAACAAGGCGTTTAAAAGTCTTTTTAAAATAAAAACCCTAAATCTAAAACCTGGTGATGTTATTTTATTACATGCAGGGGGTATATTTCATAAGCCATTACATCTTGAGAATATTCACGGTACTAGTGATGCTCCAATTAAAATATCTACCTTCAAAAACAGTAATACCGAAGCAGCATATGCTTATATAGAAACTTTTGGTCCGTTAAATGCACTTCTCATAAAAGATTGCAGTTACCTTAAAATAGATCATTTAGACATCTCGGCAAGTGCAGCAAAAAATTATACGTCTATTAGTTCCAAGAAAGCCATGCGTTGCGGTGTTTTAATAACCACTTCTGCTGAAAGTCATACAAAATCTATTACTCTTGACAATTTAAAAGTACATGATGTGTTTTTTAATGCGGAAGGTTATACGAGACCTAAATGGGAGGTGAAAACAGCCAATGGTAAACAAAATTACGGTTGGGGTATCCGTGTGATTAATAAATTTGATTCTTCTCAAATTTCAGATGTAAAGATTTTAAATACTCAAGTTTACAATGTGGCACATACAGGCATAAAATTAACAGGTAATTTTATTTCAAATGTTGAAATTGCCCATTGTGAGGTGTCTAAAACCGGTGGTCCCGGTATGCAAATGTCTCGTGTTTCAGACGTTCACGTACATCATAACAATATTACAAACTCAGGGAGTAAAGACGATTCCCGAAAATGGGGTCGAGGCAGTTGCTTATGGACTTGGGGTAGCACCAATGTGCTTATTGAATATAACACCTTTATGAATGCCAATGGGCCTGCTGATTCTGCTGGCGTACATATTGATTTTAATTGTTCTGATGTCATTATTCAATACAATTACAGTGCAAATAATGCCGGAGGATTTTGTGAAATATTAGGGAATAATTACAATTGTGCTTACCGCTACAATATAAGTGTCAATGATGGGCACCGCATGAAAGGACAAAATGGGGCATTTCAACAAGGTAAAACGCTTTGGCTAAGTGGATTTGTTGGTAAAGGGAATGAACGTAATGGCCCTTTTAATAGCTACATTTATAATAATACTATCATCGCCTCAGAAAATATAATCTCAAAATATGCTATAGATCGCGCATCATCTGGGGTGCTTATAAAAAACAATATTTTTTATATAAAAGGTGAAAGTCAAGGCGTACTAGGAGATCAGTACAAGCCAGAACAAGCAGGTGTATCACGAGTTGAAAATATAGTATTTGAAAATAATCTCTATTTAAAGCAAACTAATTGGCCTAAAGCAACTATTATTCAAGATGATAAACCGCATTTTGGTGATGCAGGTTTAAGCACAGTCATCTCTGAAGAGTTACAAAACTACATCCCCACTAATAAAGCAATTATAAAAGATCAAGGCGATTTTATAACGCCTATTCCAGGAGACTCCAAAGGCTTACATTTAGGGTTGCTATTAAAAAAAGACATTATAGGTAATCCTATTATAGATAAACCTGATATGGGAGCAATAGAAATACCAAATTAAAACAACAACTATGAAAAAGTTAGCAGTATTGTGTTTGTGTGTACTAAGTTTTAGTGCTTGTAAAGTGAATAAAAAACAGCAGTCTGATAGTAATGCTATTTCAAAACCAAATATTATTGTCGTCTACTTAGATGATTTGGGTTATGGCGATGTAAGTGCCTATGGCGCTAAAGAATTGATTACGCCTAATTTTGACAGAATTGCTAAAAATGGGATTCGTTTTACAAACGGTTATGCATCGTCTCCAACTTGTACACCAAGTCGCTATGCGTTGTTGTCTGGACAATATCCCTTTAGAAAACAAAAGGCTAAGATTTTAAAAGGTAATGCGCCATTACTTTTTGATATAGATAAACAAACCTTGCCTTCAATGCTTCACGATGCAGGCTATTTTACAGGGGTAATTGGTAAATGGCATTTGGGATTAGGGAATGAAGCTATGGACTGGAACGGTGAAATTTCACCGGGACCAAGAGCTATTGGTTTTGACTATTCCTATATCATGGCTTCAACTAATGACCGTGTACCATCAGTTTATGTGCAAAATGAAGCTGTAGTTAACTTAGATCCTAAGGACCCTATAGCAGTTAGTTATAAAGAAAATTTTGAAGGGCAAGTCACTGGAAAAACTCACCCTGAGTTATTAAAAATGCATCCAAGTCATGGTCATAATAAAACCATTCATAACGGGATTTCTAGAATTGGATATATGAAAGGCGGTAATTCGGCACGTTTTATTGATGAAGACATGTCTGATGATTTCTTAAAAGAAACATTAGCTTTTGTTGATACGCATAAAGATGAACCATTTTTCTTGTTTTACAGCTTACACCAGCCTCATGTCCCTAGAGTACCTCACCCAAGGTTTGCCGGAACTTCAGGTTTAGGACCAAGAGGTGATGTAATTTTAGAAGCCGATTGGGCTGTTGGGCAATTACTAGATAAGTTAAAAGCTTTGAATTTGGATAAAAACACCATTATCGTGTTTTCAAGTGATAATGGCCCGGTTTTAGATGATGGTTATCACGATGATGCTGTAGAAAAAAATGGAGATCACACGCCTAAAGGGGGGTTAAGAGGTGGGAAATACAGTTTATTTGAAGCTGGAAGTCATGTGCCTTTTATGGTAAGTTGGCCAGATACTGTTAAGCCAGGAGTTTCAGATGCTTTGGTCTGCCAAATGGATTTACTGGCTTCTTTTGCCGGGATGTTAAATCAACCTTTAGAGCTAACAGACAGTGAAAATATTTTAGATGCGCTTCTGGGTAAATCTAACCAAGGTCGTGAAAGTTTAATTTTGGGACAGAATGGGTTAACTACCTACAGAAAAGGAAATTGGGCTTTCATTCCACCGCATAAAGGTTGGAAATTAAACAAGCAGGTTAATATTGAAACCGGTCGCGATAAAAACATGCAATTGTTTGATTTGTCTGCAGACCGTGGTCAGCTAAAAAACGTAGCTAAGGACCATCCAGAACTTATAGAGACATTTTCTGCCGAAATTGAAGCTATTGTAAATAAAAAGTAAATCATAACTATGATTAACCTACGCCTATTTGTTTTTATCCTTTTGCTAAGTGTTAATCAATTAGCTGCACAAAACACCAATGCGCAGTTGCCAAATATTATAGTCATTTTAATTGATGATGCAGGCTATGCTGATTTTGGTTTTATGGGAAGTAACGATCTAAAAACCCCACATATAGATCAGTTGGCGTCTGAAGGTATTATTTTTACAGACGCTCATGTGAGTGCCACTGTTTGTGCGCCGTCAAGAGCCGGTTTAATTACAGGAAGATACCAGCAGGAATTTGGTTTTGAAGCTAATCACACAGGGGATGCACAAAGTGGTGAGCTTGGACTTCCAGCAGATGTTAAAACCATAGCTGATGTGTTGAAAACGAAATCTTACAACACTTATGCTATAGGTAAATGGCATTTAGGACATTTAGAAGATGATTACCCCGATCAAAGAGGATTTGATCAGTTTTATGGATTTTTAGGTGGAGCGCGTTCTTATTTTCCACTAAAGAAACCCAATTTCACACAAACTTTGCGTGAGAATAGAACCCCAGTTACTTTTGAGGGATACCTCACTGATGTCATTACAGATAAAGCCATTTCTTATATAAAAGCTTCTAAAGTGGAACCGTTTTTTATGTATTTGGCCTATAATGCTGTACATACGCCTATGCATGCTAAAAAAGAGCATCTTGAGAAGTTTAAAGGGCATCCCAGAAAAAAATTAGCAGCCATGACCTGGTCCCTTGATGAAAACGTGGGCCGAATTAATGATTGCTTGAAAGCTTTAAATCTAGAAGACAATACCATTATCTTTTTTCTAAGTGATAATGGTGGAGCTTACAGTAATTTATCATCAAATACACCACTTAAAGGAGCTAAAGGCAACAAGTTTGAGGGAGGCCACCGTGTGCCTTTTATAATGAAATGGCCAAAAAAATTACCCTCAGGAATCCGTTATCACGGGTTAACATCGGCACTTGATATTTTTACGACATCTGTTGCTGCAGCGGGAATTAAAGTGGATAAATCTTGGAGCTTAGACGGCGTAGATCTTACAGCCTCAGTTTTAAATAAATCTTTAAAACCACCACACCAATTTTTATTTTGGAGAAAATTGCAAGAGTACGCGGTGCGATATAATGATTATAAATTGGTAGGGCTAAAAACCTACGGAAGTAGAGTATATAATTTAACTAACGATTTAGGTGAAACTAATGACCTCAGTGAGATAGAACCAAAAGCTTCCAAGAATTTGTTGAAGGCATTTCGAAAATGGGAATCAACAGTTATAAAACCTCTATGGCGTGAAGGTGATGCCTGGGAAAGCGTGACGTTTCATATTCAAAAACAACTTATGGATAATGCTGAGGTTAAATACCTAAACCCTTCGGCAATGAAAAAATATTTAAAATCACAAAGTAAGAAGTAAAACATGCGTCATACCACTTTAATACTAATAGGTTTATTTTGGGGAACGTTTCTTTTTTCACAAAGTTCCAAACCCAATATTATTTTGGTGTTGGCTGACGATTTAGGGTATGGTGATTTGAGTTGTTACGGATCAAAACGGATTCAAACACCCAACATAGATGCTATGGCTAAAGAAGGTCTAAGATTTACTCAATTTTACGCCAGCTCTGCAGTATGTACACCTACAAGAGTGGGAATTTTAACAGGGCAATATCCATTAAGATTTAATGTGTCCACACATTTTAATGATAGAGAGATGTTTCTTGATAATGACGTGCTAACGATTCCTAAACTGCTTAAAACTCATGGTTATCGTAGCATGCATATTGGTAAATGGCATTTAGGGGGATTGAATGAAGCTCATATTAGAGACCGAAAAAACAGCATGCCTGGTCCGCTTCAACATGGATTTGATCATTATTTGGCAATGATCGAAGATCCCCAATACAGAGGCGTTGCTATGCGTGAAAAGCGTTTTTACAAAGATGCAGGAAAACACCTTGCAAAAGATGATACTATTCTTCCAGAGGATTCTAGGCATTGGACCGATATTAAATTTGATGAAGCCATAAAATTTGTAAAATCTGCTTCTAAATCTAATCAACCCTTCTTTTTAAATCTTTGGTTAGATGCGCCTCACGCCCCATATGAATATTCCAATGAAGAAGCTTTAGCTCCTTATCAAAAAACATCTCAAGGTCAAGATCTATTGTATAGAGGCATGGTAACGCACATTGATCAGGGCTTGGGGAAACTTATTGAAACTTTAAAAGCTTTAAACATAGATCAAAATACTTTGGTCATATTCACTAGTGATAATGGTCCGGCGTATTTGGGGAGTCCGTTACATTTCAAAGGACGTAAAACCGATTTTCACGAAGGGGGGGTTAGAGTCCCCATGATTGCCTGGATGCCCAAAACAATAAAACGCGATCAAACTACAGATGTAATTAGCAACACGGTAGATTTCTTACCGACATTTGGAAGCTTTGCAAAAGCTAAAGGAGCCAAAGTTATTACTGATGGTATGGATTTAAGTAGAGTTTTGAAAGGAAAAGCGAACACACTTGAACGTCCTGCCATGTTTTGGGAGATTAGTACCCGATACGCCAATAGCGGTAACTATGTCAATGTAACTGATGTTAGAATGACTCCTGTTGCCAATCAAATAGCATTAAACAAGCAATGGAAATTATTAGCTATTGAAGGTGATCCTAAAGAATTGTACAATTTAGAAGAAGATCCTTATGAAAGATGGAATTTATTAGAATTAAAACCTGAAATTGCTACAAAAATGGCTAAAGAATTGAAGGCTTTTTTGGATGCCCCTAGAAAAGAAAAACCGTATTAATGCATCGTATGAAATTAAATAACAAAATCTTTTGGTCTATAGTTCTTTGTATTACAGGGCTTATGGGATTTTCGCAACAGTCAACTTATAATAAGGATTCCAGACCTAATGTGCTTTGGATTATGGCAGAGGATATGAGTATTGATTTGGGATGTTACGGCATGTCTGCGGTTAAAACACCAGTTTTAGATGAGTTAGCAGCTACAGGAATTCAGTTTATGAATTGCTATGGTACCAATTCCATATGTTCACCAAGCCGTTCTAATATGATTACTGGGGTGCATCAAAATATAACCAATACACAGCACCATCGTTCTAACCGTTCTATCCCTCTACAAGCGCCTTACCAACCTATAACCAAATACCTTAGAGACGCTGGTTATACCTGTATTTTGGGGAGTAAATTGGTTAAAGGGGGTAGCAAGAAAGTTGATGTTAACTTTAAACACAAAGCTATTGGTCCTTGGGATGGAAACACCACATTTGGACTCTTTGATAAAGCAAACACCATTACTCCTGAAGACCAACCCTTTTTCGCACAAGTGACCCTTACAGTGACACATCGTGGAGACTGGTGGAATCAAATTCGTAAAAAGTCATCACATAAAGTGAATCCGGAAGACGGAGAATTACCACCTTACATTGCCGATACGCCAGAGACCAGATTAGATTGGGCCAAGTATCTCGATCAAATAGAATACATGGATAATGAGGTAAAAATCCTGTTAGATGATCTTAGGGATAAAAATATGTTTGATAATACCATTGTAGTATTTGTTGGAGATAACGGCCGCTGCAATGTGAGAGGTAAAGGTTACTTGTATGATCCAGGATTGCATTTACCACTTATTGTAAACTGGCCAGCAGGCATAAAACAATCAATTAAAGATGACCGCTTAGTAACACCTTTGGATATTGCTGCTTCAGCTTTAGATGTGGCAGATGTTGAATTACCTGAGTACATGACTGCGCGTTCGCTGTTAGGTCAAGAATTAAACAGATCATACGTATACTCTGCAAGAGATTTATGGGATGAAGTTTTAGAACAATCAAGAGCCATTACTACAGATAAGTATCGCTACATTAAAAATTATAACACCAAGTTGCCTTTGGACGCTCACCAAGCGTATTTGGAATTTTACAGACCAGCTGTTCATATTATGAGAGGCCTTTATAAGGAAGGTAAATTAGATCCCTTACAATCAAAATTTTTCGAACCTAAAGTAGAAGAAGAGCTCTACGACTTGATAAATGACCCTCATGAAACGGTTAATTTGGCAACTAACAAGAAGTACAAGAAAATACTAAAAACCATGAGAGGGTATCTGCATGATTGGCAGCAAACCCATCATGACCATGGCTTAGATTCAATAAACTTGGAGCATGCACCACCACCAAAAGCTCCAGCCGTTATAGACTGGTTAAAAGCGTATCATCCAGAGGTGATTAGTGCTATGGAGAAAGGGGTTGAGCCTGGTTTTCAAAAATGGGTTAAGGCCTATAAAAAATTCAAGGCGAATGAAAAGTAAGCTTCATATAATAGTTATATTATTTTGTTTTTCATGGTGTTATTCGCAAACATCCAAACCTAATATTATACTTATTGTAGCTGATGATTTAGGGTGGGGTGATGTTGGTTATAATGGACAGAAATACATTAAAACCCCTCAGATCGATCAGCTTGCAAAAGAAGGCATGATATTCAATAATTTTTATGCTGGTTCCACAGTTTGTGGTCCATCTCGCGCCAGTTTAATTACAGGAAAACATTCAGGACACTCCTCAGTTCGAGAAAACCCAAGGTGGACGGCCAATGGTTTACCCGTGGATTTATCTCCTTCTGATGTTACTGTGGCAGAAGAATTAAAAAGAGCTGGCTATACTACTGGTATTATTGGAAAGTGGGGCCTCGGTGAAAATCTAGGGTCGGGGGTTCCTAACAAACAAGGATTTGATTACTTCTATGGATTTAATAGACACAAAGTAGCCCACCACCATTACCCAGATTCTATATGGGAAAATAATACCTACAAGCCCATTAAAGGGAATAATTGGCAAAAGAAACAAGGGCAGTTTGTTCAGGATTTATTTACTGAGAAGGCTAAAGATTTTGTGCTCTCTAATAAAGCAGAACCTTTCTTTTTGTATCTCGCTTACACCACACCACACTATGAGTTAACGGTTCCAGAAGAATCGAAATCAGACTATGTTAATCAGAATTGGCCTCAACGTAAAATGTTTCCAGGGCACTACTTACATGATAAAGAAGGGCACACCACATATGCTGGTATGGTATCTAGAATGGATGCACAAATTGGTGAAATTATGGCCTTATTAAAAGAACAGGGTATAGATAAAAATACCTTGGTAATTTTTACCAGTGATAATGGGCATGAGTACGATAAATTAGCTCAGCCATTTTTTGATAGTAATGGTCCTTATCGCGGGAGGAAACGTGATTTGTATGAAGGCGGTGTTAAAGTACCATTTTTAGTACGATGGCCCGCTAAAATAAAAGCGGGATCTGAAACCAATCATATAGCTGCCTTTTGGGATTTTCTCCCCACGTTTTGTGATATGGCAAAATTAAAACCAACAGATGCTACAGATGGAATTTCGTTTTTGCCAACGCTAAAAGGAAAACGTAAACAAATACAACATCAACATCTGTATTGGGAATTTAATGAGAGTAAAGGGCCAACTCAGGCTATAAGAAAAGGCCAATGGAAACTTGTAAAACGTTTTAAAAAGCCCATAGAACTTTATGATATTGAAAATGATCCAGGTGAAGCAGAAAACATGGCCAGTAAATACCCTGATAAGGTTTCAGAGTTACAATTGGTATTAGAATCATCGCGAACCCCTCATCCAGAATTTCCATTAATTAAATTAAATCCTTACAAGAAAAAAACTAAAAAATAAACGCTAAGACAATGAACATGAAACAATTTTTAACCTCAATGCTAATTAGAGTAATCTTACTACTACTACTACTCTTTACAAGTTTTGGATTTGCCCAAACTAAAAGTGCCCCCAATGTGATTATTATTTTAACAGATGATCAAGGTTATAAAGATGTAGGATTTAATGGAAGTGAAGAAATTCCAACGCCCCATATTGATAGAATTGCTAAAAATGGGGTGGTGTTTTCAAATGGGTATGTTAGCTATGCAGTTTGTGGACCAAGTCGTGCAGGATTACTCACAGGACGTTACCAAGACCGTTTTGGTTTTGGAAGAAATCCATTAATGGCGCCTAACGATCCTAATATGGGATTGCCTACTTCTGAAGAAACTATGGCTGAACTCTTAGATAATGTTGGCTATCAAACTATGGCTGTTGGTAAATGGCATATGGGAGCACACCGCACATTGAGGCCATTAGAACGAGGTTTTGATGAGTTCTTTGGGTTTTTAACAGGCGGTCACCGTTATTTCCCTGAGGAATGGACATTGAATGATTTATCTGAAATAAAATCTCAGTTTGATGCTTACAGAACCAAGTTGCTTCAAAATAATAAACGTATTGACGAAAAAGAATATCTCACCGATGCTCTATCACGTGAGGCTGTTGATTTTGTCGCACGCAATAAAAAGCAACCGTTTTTCTTGTATTTAGCTTATAACGCACCTCATGCCCCTTTACAAGCCACCAAAAAATATTTAGATCGCTTTAGTCATATTAAAGACAAAAAAAGAAGGACGTATGCAGCTATGGTAAGCTCTGTTGATGACGGTGTTGGCGCTATATTGGACCAACTTGAAGAAAGTGGTATTTCTAATAATACTATGGTATTTTTCCTTTCTGATAATGGGGGACCTTACAAGAAAAATGCTTCAAATAATAGTCCTTTGAGAGAAGGAAAAGGCAGTTTGTATGAAGGTGGTATCCGTGTGCCATTTGCAATGCAATGGCCTGCTAAAGTTAAAGGAGGACAAGTTTATGATAAGCCCGTAATTTCACTGGATATTTTTGCAACGGCAGCAGCCTATGCAAAAGCTACTCCAAAAAAGGAGTTGGATGGTGTTAATTTGGTTCCTTTCTTGACTAAAAAACAAAAAGGAGCCCCGCATGAATTCCTGTTTTGGAGAAAGTATGATGAAAAATCCTACGCAGTTAGAAATGCAAATCAGAAAATAGTATCCATTAAAAATAAGCCTGCAGAACAGTATGAAATTGCTGACGATATTGCTGAAGTAAACAGTAGTAAGCCAACAAACTCAGGATTACAATCGGCTTATGAGAATTGGGAGAGTAAATTACTAGATCCTGTTTTTATGGGTTTAAATCAAGGCAAAGAATATACAAGAAATCACCCTGAACGTTACAAAATTTCTGAAGTTAAAGAGGTAACACCAGACTGGGAAAATCCTGCAGTATATCAAATTAACAGGCTGCCTGCTAAAGCTACTTTTTACCATGCGGATGGAAGCAATTATGATACGCCTTGGGAAACACGTTCTAATTACATGATGTTAAATGGAACCTGGAAGTTTAATCATGTGATGAAACCTTCAGATCGTCCATTAGATTTTTATAAAAATGATTATGATGTAAGCCAGTGGGATGATATTGACGTACCTTCTAACTGGCAAATGCGAGGCTATGATTTCCCAATTTACACCAATATCATATATCCTTTTCCTAAAAACGCACCTTATATTCCGGATAATTTTAACCCTGTTGGAAGTTATAAACGCAATTTTGAATTACCAGAAGATTGGAAGGATAAACGTGTGGTTATTCATTTAGGAGCGGTTAAATCTGCATTTTATATCTGGGTGAATGGAAAAAAGGTAGGCTATAGCGAAGGTTCTAAAACCCCAGCTGAATTTGATTTAACACCTTATGTAAAATCAGGAAACAATACCGTTGCATTAGAGGTTTACCGCTGGTGTGATGGGTCTTATCTGGAAGATCAAGATTTTTGGAGATTTAGTGGTATTGAACGTGACGTATACTTATATGCTACACCAAAACAATATTTAAGTGATGTAGTAGTTAAAGCCGGTTTAGATCGTGAGTCCTACACTATTGGAGAATTAGACCTTCGTGTGGAACTGGCTAATGGTCTTGGAAGTGCTGCAAAAGCAAAACAATTATTAGTAGAATTAACTAGCGACAAAGGAACTGTTCTACAATCTTACGCTACCAAACTAGGTTCATTGTCCAAAACACTTAAAGTTAATGGAACTATTAACAATGTAAAACAATGGTCAGCTGAAACCCCAAATTTATACAACCTAAATATTAAGTTGGTAGACGATAACCAAAATGTTTTGGATGCGACATCGTTGAGAATAGGTTTTAGAACTTCAGAAATTAAAGGAGGACAACTTTTAGTAAATGGAAAGCCTATTTTAATTAAAGGGGTGAACAGACATGAGCACGATGTTAAAAATGGACATGTCATTACAAAAGAAAGCATGATTGCCGATATCATGGATTTTAAAAAGCATAATATAAACGCTGTGAGAACTTGTCATTATCCTGATGATGCCCTTTGGTATGCATTGTGTGATGAATACGGCATTTACGTTTGTGATGAAGCTAATATTGAAACTCATGGTTATGGCTATAAAGACAATGAAACATTAGCTCAAAAAACAGAATACCAAGGAATGCATGTAGATCGTGTTCAACGTATGGTAAAACGAGATGTTAATCACCCTTCGGTAATTTATTGGTCCATGGGTAATGAGTCGGGTGCTGGAATTAACTTCAAGGTAGCCTATGATTGGGCGAAAACCTATGACCCAACACGACCTGTTCATTATGAAAGAACTGAAGTTGGTCAAGACAAATTTGGACAGCGCATTACCGATATTATCAGTTGGATGTACAACAAACCAAGAGGTATTGAAAAGCAATTTTTAAATAAAGAACCATCAAGATCAGAAGAAGAAAGACGACCATTTATTTGGTGTGAATATGCCCATGCTATGGGAAATAGTACAGGGAATATTAGCGATCTATGGGATTGGGTAAGGTCTCATGATAATGTGCAAGGCGGATTTATATGGGACTGGATGGATCAAGGTCTTGAAGCGAAGACAGATGACGGTGAAATTTATTATGCTTATGGCGGTGATTTCACCCCAAAATCTTATAAAATTCATACCGATTCTAATTTCTGTGCAAACGGATTAATAGGATCAGACAGAACACCACATCCAGGAATTTACGAAGCTAAAAAAGCCTACCAAAATATCCGTTTCAGAATGCCATTTATCAATTTAGTAGAGCTTTACAATGAGCATTTCTTCAGTGACACTAAGGCCTATAATTTTACTTGGGAATTAATTGAAAATGGAAATGCAGTAAGTCAAGGTGTTTTAAATGACATTAATATAGCACCACAAGCCAAACAAGATTTTCCAATTTACTTTAATTACTCTATGAATCCATCTAAGGAGTATTATGTGAATTTTTATGTGACCTTAAAAGAGAAAACACCTTTATTAGACGCGGGCCATGAAGTAGCTTCAGACCAGTTTTTAGTTCAGGTTGTGAAAAAACCAGAAGATGGAACTGCAGTGAAAGGCAGTTTGAAATTTTCAAAAGAAGGTGATGTCTACACGGTTAAAGGAAAAGGATTCAGTTATAAGTTTAATTCAGACAATCTAGGTTTAGCCTCGGTGGTGTATGATAAAAAAGAAATGTTAGAAGGGGTGTTTGACCTTAACTTTTGGCGCGCTCCAACAGATAACGACTTTGGTGCCTTTAAAATAGATAAACGCGCAAAAGACAAAGGGTATTTTAATTGGCGTGATGCGGCATCTAATAAATCATTAGAATCTTTAAACGTGGATCATGATAAAAAACAAGTGACCTTGAGTTATGTCTTCATGCATCCAACCATTAATGCTAAGAATAAAGTGGTATATACCATAACTGCTGATGGCGTCCTTAAAGTTAATACTAAATTAATACCAGTAGAAGGCAAAAAAGTACCAGAATTAATGCCAAGGTATGGTATCTCAATGGTTTTTTCTGATAGTTATAATCAAACAGAGTATTATGGAGAAGGGCCTTTTGAGAATTATGTAGATCGAGATCAAGCCTCAAAATTAGGGGTGTATAAACTTAATGTGGCCGATTATTATGTCCCTTATATTAGACCACAAGAATGCGGAAACAGAACAGGGGTTCGTTATCTGAAACTAAAGAATTCAGAAGGTCAAGGTATTTTATTTACTCAAGAAAATCAGCAACCTTTTGCGTTTTCATCACATCATAATCCTCAATCTGATTTTGATCCTGGAAACAGAAAAGCACAGCGTCATACCTCAGATATTAAACCTCAAGATAAAGTTTACTTAAACATTGATTACAAACAGAGAGGTGTTGGAGGTGATAACAGTTGGGATAGAAGCGGTTTGGCTTATAAAAAATATCAAATTGTGCCATCACAGTGTGCTTACAGTTTTAGCATGCGCCCCATTAATTAAAATGCCTCCTTTTTTATGATTATTAACAAGTAAATTTTACTTTTAAAAAATATTAAAACTAACCAGAAGATTGCAATTTGAGAAGCTTGTCATCTTTTAACATATCAAAAATCATGTCTACAAACTTTCAATTTTTAGATTACCTCGTATTTATTATATACGCAGTTATTATCTTAGGCGTAGGGTTATGGGTGTCTCGAGATAAAAAAGGACATCAAAAAAATGCTGAGGATTATTTCTTAGCCAGTAAATCACTTCCTTGGTGGGCTATTGGGGCCTCCCTAATTGCAGCAAACATTTCTGCAGAACAATTTATAGGGATGTCTGGATCTGGATTTGCTTCAGGTTTAGCTATTGCGTCTTATGAGTGGATGGCTGCTTTAACACTTATTATTGTTGGTAAATATTTCTTACCCATTTTCATAGAAAAAGGATTGTACACCATTCCAGAATTTGTTGAAAAACGTTTTTCTACAAACTTAAAAACCATATTGGCGGTATTTTGGATAGCGCTTTATGTGTTTGTGAATTTAGCTTCTGTATTGTATTTAGGCTCGTTAGCTCTAGAAACTATTATGGGTGTTCCTATGATATATGGTGTTGCTGGATTGGCTTTATTTGCTGCCGCTTATTCTTTGTATGGTGGATTATCTGCAGTAGCTTGGACTGATGTGATTCAAGTGGTATTTTTAGTATTAGGTGGGTTGTTTACAACTTACTTGGCATTAAATACAGTATCTGGAGGCGAAGGTGTTTTTGAAGGATTAAAAACAGTATATAATGCAGTTCCAGAACGTTTTGAAATGATTTTAGATGAGTCTAACCCAGAGTATAAAAACTTACCTGGTTTAGGAGTATTAGTTGGAGGTATGTGGGTTGCTAACCTCTATTATTGGGGATTCAATCAATATATTATTCAACGTACTTTAGCAGCCAAATCTTTAAGAGAGTCGCAAAAAGGTATTTTAATGGCGGCATTTTTAAAACTTTTAATTCCACTTATTGTGGTGATTCCAGGCATTGCAGCTTACGTTATGATCAACGATCCTGAAATTATGGCCAGTTTAGGCGATATGGGACAATTAAATATCCCTTCAGAAGGGCAATCAGATAAAGCCTATCCATGGTTATTGCAATTCTTACCAACTGGACTTAAAGGTGTCGCTTTTGCTGCCCTAGCTGCAGCTATTGTGTCGTCATTGGCTTCTATGCTTAATTCTACATCAACCATTTTTACAATGGATATCTACAAACAGTATATTGATAAAAATGCTAGTGACAAGAAAACTGTTAACGTGGGGCGTATCTCTGCAGGAGTAGCGTTATTAATTGCTTGTATTATGGCACCACTACTTGGAGGTATTGACCAAGCCTTCCAGTTTATACAAGAATATACAGGTGTAGTTTCACCAGGTATTTTAGCGATCTTTTTATTAGGGTTATTCTGGAAGAAAACCACTAATAAAGGCGCTATAGCTGGCGCACTAGCATCTATTCCAATTGCTATGTACTTTAAATTTGCTCCAAAGGGCTGGTCTACAAGTGCATTTTTTATAGACGTGCCATTTATGGATCAAATGGGATACACTACCTTACTTACCATGCTAGTCATTGGGTTAGTAAGTTATCTTGAAAACAAAGGTTCAGACGATGCTAAAGGCATCACAATTAGTAAGGGATTATTCAATACATCACCGCTATTTAATGTTGGTGCATTTGCAGTAATGATTTTGTTAACAGTGATTTATGCACTATTTTGGTAAAAATTAGCCTATGAGTTTATTAGAAACTAACTTAAAATATAACGTAAATCAAACCATATTTGTAGCTGTAGATTGTGCCATTTTTGGTTTCGATTCTAAAAGCTTAAAATTACTCTTGTTCAAGCGTAAGGTAGAGCCTTTAAAAGGACATTGGTCTTTAATTGGTGCTTTTATACAAGACGATTTATCAATTGACGAAGGGGCTAAACAAGTGCTTCTAGAATCAACTGGTCTTAGTGGCATTTATCTAAACCAATTAAAAACTTATGGCGATAAAGACCGTGATCCTGGAGCGCGAGTCATTTCAGTTGGTTACTACAGTTTAATTCCTGTTGGAGAGCATGAAATAAGTGAAGTAGAGGAGTATGATGCCAAATGGTTTGAATTGAATGAGCTTCCTGAATTAATTTTAGATCATCGTCAAATGGTTGATGATGCTATAGACGCTATTAGAACTAACGCTAGAAGTAAACCTATTGGTTTTAATTTGCTACCACCTAAGTTTACATTACCCATGCTACAAACATTGTATGAGAGTATTTTCCAGCGTACGTTTGATCAGCGTAATTTTAGAAAGAAAATTTTAGGTATGGGAATCTTGGATAAGACCAACGAAAAAGATAAATCTACATCTAAAAAAGGCGCTTTTCTTTATTCTTTCAATAAAGAAGCTTATGATGATAAAACTTATGAAACATTCATTTAAACTTTGGGTTAAATGAATGTTTTCTCAATTTTTAATAAAATTAACCGTAACTGTAGCTAAATCAGAATCAGGGAAACGTTTGAAATGGTGAGGATCTATTTTTAGATTTAAATTAGATACAATTCTAAGAAACTCGTCAACTTCAACAATGTATTGATCTGAATAGCCATGAGTGGCATCATAAGCAATAGCTAATGTGTTTTTTGTGTTTTGGGCAGCTAAGGATGAGGGTAAAGTATGAAGCTCAATAATAATCAACCCATGTGTTTTAATGTAAGGTTTCCATTTTTCGAAATGGTGTTTTAATGATGCTGAGACGGCATTATTTGATAAGCGTTTACCTTCAAAAGCATAGGCACCAGTAGATTCACTGGCGTAATTTTCTGCTAAATTGGCGTTTGTGTCCCAAATCCTGTTGTGATCTAAGAAGGTTCTTACATTTAGTAATTTTTCTAATTGTATTTGAAATTTACCCTCCAGATCATCTGCTAGTTTTTTGGGGTTACTAATATCACCCCAAATCACTTTTGCCCAAACATCGGCATCTATTAGATTTTGTTTAGAAACATCAATTGCAGCTTGATTATAATCAACTCCAATTAGTGTAAGTGGGTATTCTTCTAGTTTACTTCCTCTAAGTGTTTGCTGTTCAATAACATTAAATAAATGGATTAAAAACGCACCATTACCACACCCCATGTCAAGAACTCCCTCAGGTTGTTGTTCTATGGGTTTATTAAATATTTTAATTATGATTTCATCAATAACCTTAAAATAAGTGGTATGTGCTCCGCCGCTTCCCCATACGTTTATGGTTCTATTCACATGTTTTTCAGTTGTGCTTAATAAAGCATTTTTAAACAGCAGTGGGTCTCCAAAAATGAGCTCATCTAAATGGGTTAATGTGGGTTGATAGGAAATAGTTACGCCATATGCTGAGGCCCGTTTTGTGAAAAAGAGCCCTTTATTTGTAAATACATAGCCCTTGTTTTGATATTCAAACCAATTTAATTGAGACAGCACAGTCAATAATCTATAAAATTCTGGTGTTAACGCGTTGTCAGTCTCAGATTGTTGATGGATGTAATAGGGTTGAAAGGCTTTTTTTAGCCCTGTATTTACAAGAATAGGACCTATTAGAACACCCTCTAAATGACAAAAGATCTCAGAA
>JBELHJ010000036.1:0-22054 GCA_042091495.1 Bacteroidota bacterium | reverse complement strand
ACCCCGCACATGCGGGGTTTTTTGTTGACATTAAATTAACATTAGGATAAGTTAAAATTAATAAGTTTGCACGAAATTTAATACTAATGAAAAATTATCTAATAATTCTATTTTCTGCTTTTAGCATTTTAACATACTCACAGTCAGGAGTTTCTGGACTGGTTATGGATGGTGATTACAATGAGCCATTAGCATTTTCAAACGTACTTATAAAAGGAACTACAAAAGGAACATCTACTGATTTTGATGGTAAATTTCAGATTGAACTTGAACCAGGTTTGTATACTGTTGTTTTTTCCTATGTTGGATATGATACCATAGAAATTTCTGACATTACTGTTACAAATGGAAAGTTTGAATTCATAGAAGTAACTATGAATGCTAGTGCCAATAGCTTAGATCAAGTTGTTATAACTACAACAGCCAAAAGAAATTCAGCGACTTCTGTGCTTAACATTCAAAAAAAATCTGTGAATCTTGTTGACGGATTGTCATTGCAATCTATTAAAAAATCTGGAGACAGTGATGTTGCAGGAGCTATTAGAAGGGTTCCTGGTGTATCCGTTCAAAATGGCAAATATGTGTTTGTAAGAGGACTAGGAGACCGCTATTCTAAAACCTTACTTAATGGGTCTGAACTTCCTGGATTAGATCCGGATAGGAATACACTACCCATGGATATTTTCCCAACAAATCTTATTGAAAACATTTTAGTTAAAAAATCTGCATCTGCCGAACTTGGTGCTGATTTTACCGGAGGTACTATAGATATTAATATGAAAGATTTTTCTTTTTCGCCAGATTATTCAATTAATTTTAGTGGTGGTTATAATCCCGATATGCATTTTAATAGTGATTTTATAGCTGATAAAAGAAGTAGTTCAGACTGGTTAGGAAAAGATGATGGTTACAGGAGTATTCCAACTAAAGAGGATATTTTAATAAACCCCCTAGGTTTTAGACCTGAATCAGCCTTACTCCCTGAATACACAAACTTATTTGACAAACAAATGAGTTCAATTAATGAAACTAGTGGTATGAACCTCTCATTTGGAGCATCTGCTAGCAACGGATATGAATTGAAAAATGGAGATAAAATTGGTTTTGTTACTGCATTGGGTTACAAATCTGAGATTGAATTTTATGATGATTATGTTAACCAAACTATCTTTAGAACATCAGATACTTATGAAAAAAATTCACTTCAAACAAGTCAAGTAGGAAGAAAAAATAAGTTTCTTAGTATCCTTGCAGGTTTTACTTATAAGAATCAAAATAGTAAGATCTCGTTAAATTATATTGAGCTTAGAAATGGAGAATCTACAGCACAAAATTTTAAATACGGTGAGTATATTGAAAATATTCAAAACACTGTAGGAAATAACATAACCTACACTGAGAGAAAATTAACTGTAACGCCTTTTAGTTTCAAACATCAATCAAATAACGGGAATTTCAATTTCAATTTTGACCTGACACCGTCAGTATCTAAATTATACGATAAGGATTTTAAAAAGACTGCATTTTTAACTAATGTTCAAGGTGGAGAAATAAATTATGTAATTAGAAATACATCAGGATTCCCTACAAGACTTTGGAGAGATCTTGATGAAAATGCTTTAGTTACCAAACTTGGGACTAGTATTAAAATTGACAACGATTTATTTACCGGAAAACTTAAATTAGGAGCATCAAATATAGGAAAGAAAAGAGATTTTAATACTTATACTTTTTTATTTCAAGCAAAAAATGTGTCACCATTTGATGAGCCAAATCCAGATTACATTCTTCTTGATGAAAATATATGGACCCCAGAAAATAACTCTGGTTTCTACGTAAGAAGTAACCACGAACGTACCGCTAGGTATAATTCTAAATCAGAAACCAATGCAGCCTATTTATCATCAGAAATGAAGTTTTCAGACTTTTTCAAAGCTACACTTGGACTTAGACTTGAAACGTATAAATTATTTTATACAGGTGAAGACTTTGATGGAAATGTTTATGACAACTCAAAGTTTATAGATGTATCAGATATTTATCCTAATGCAAATCTAATATTTTCCTTAAATGAGAATACAAATATTAGGACAGCATTCTCAAAAACTACTGCAAGACCAACATTTAAAGAAGCATCAACCGCTTATCTTCAAAATCAAATTGATAACACAATTTTCGTTGGTAATCCTGATTTAAAACCATCTTATATAGACAATCTAGACTTTAGATTTGAACGTTATGGAGAAGGAAACAAAATGATTGCATTAAGTTTATTTTATAAAAACTTTCAAGATCCTATAGAAATTACTTATGTGAGCTCTAATTCACCTAACGACTTCAAAGCCGTAAACAATAATAAGGCAGAAGTATTTGGAATTGAATTTGAAGCGAGACAAAATATTTTTGAAACAGAAAGAAATGTTCTTTCTTTTAATACAAATCTTACTTACATCAAAGCGAAACAATATCTTTCAGATTTAGAGTATGACTACAGAAAATCTATAGCAGAAGTTTTGGGTATTGATGAAGTTAAGAGATATCGAGATTTACAAGGGCAATCGCCATACATGATTAATGCTGGCTTAATATTTGCAAAACCTGAACAAAGATTCGAAACAGGGGTATTTTTTAATGTACAAGGCGAAACTCTTGAAATTGTTGGAACTGGTGGACAAATTCCGGATGTATATACACAGCCATTTGAAAATTTAGATTTAACAATTTCTAAAGTATTTGGTGATTCAAAGTTTGAAAAGAAATTAACTTTTAGAGCACAAAACTTGTTAGATGCTACTAGAGAAAGTCTTTATCAACAAGATGGTATGCAAGATTTTGTGTTTAGGAGTTTTAAACCAGGTACTAGATTTACCTTAGGTCTGAGTATGAAATTTTAGTCAAAAAAAAACCTTGAATATAATTCAAGGTTTTTTTTTAAAACTTTCTTAATGCGTAAGAACTTGTTAATGGGAATTCTTTAACAGTTAAAATTTTTGATTTGTCATAAGTCACCTCAGTAATACATTCTTTATTCCAATGCATCCAAGTCCCTACTTTTGATCCGTTTTCAAACTTTGCAATTGTTATTTTCTTTCCCGTTTCATCAAAATGTAGCCATTCACCATGTAACTTACCTTCCTTATCCAAAAATCCAGTTTGGCTTATAAGACCGTTGTCATGAAAATAATCAACCTCATACAATTTGGTATCAGTATTAAAATAAACAACTTTATTAGATTGTGCTTTTACAAAATTAATATTTAAAAAGAAGGCTATAATAACTAATAGTACTGAATATTTCATAATTATATATTTTTAATATTTATTTAAATGTACAAAATAAATTTACAATTAAAAAACATTTAGTTAACATTAAATTAACATTAAGTTAAAATTGACACTTTATTTGACTAATATTTACCCTTTTGGTATTACAAATTTTGTTTTCATAACTATTTATTAACATATAGTATGTTATAAAAGATGAAATTTGCATAGCTAAAAATCATATTCTTTTTATGGATAACATTTATCTATTTATGTTGATAGCATTGGCCTTTTTGGCCATTGCAGATTTAATTGTTGGAGTAAGCAACGATGCCGTTAATTTTTTAAACTCTGCCATTGGATCTAAAGCTGTTTCCTTTAAGACTATAATGATTGTTGCCAGTCTTGGTGTTGGAATTGGAGCTCTTAGCTCTAGTGGCATGATGGAAGTTGCTAGAAAAGGGATTATGAATCCTGGCGAATTTATGTTTAGTGAAATCATGATCATATTCATGGCAGTTATGATTACTGACATTCTATTACTTGATTTTTTTAATACACTTGGTCTTCCAACCTCAACCACAGTATCTATTGTTTTTGAATTACTAGGGGCATCTGTATCTATTGCTCTTATTAAAATTTACAGTTCTGAACAACAGACCATAGATAATTTATCGCAGTATATTAATAACGAAAAAGCCATTCAAATTATTCTTGGTATACTTCTTTCTGTATTAGTAGCTTTTTCCATTGGAGCAATAATTCAGTATATATCTAGGCTCATTCTAAGTTTTAATTTTGACGAAAAACCCAAATGGATGAGTGCTGTTTTTAGCGGTATCGCCATTACAGCTATTTCGTATTTTATAATTTTTAAAGGACTTAAAGGCTCAACAATCATTAACAGTGATATTAAAACGTATATCAATGCAAATACGTTTAAGTTAATCTTAGCAAATTTTACGTTTTGGACTTTAGTCTCTTTATCATTGATATCTTTTTTTAAAACCAACATCTATAAGCTTATTATTATTGTAGGAACCTTTGCTTTGGCACTAGCCTTTGCGGGTAACGACTTAGTAAATTTTATTGGGGTTCCAATAGCGGCTTATAATGCATTTCAAGATTGGTCTATCAGTGGTATATCCCCTGATGCTTACTCTATGGAAAGCCTTGCACAGAAAGTTGAAACGCAGCCTTTACTATTATTAATCTCTGGCTTGATAATGGTAGGTACACTTTGGTTTTCAAATAAAGCCAAAGCGGTTGTAAAAACCTCTGTAGATTTATCTAGACAAGATGAGGGCGAGGAACGTTTTAAGCCTAATTTCTTATCGCGATCAATTGTAAGATCAACTGTAAATGTTTCTTATTTCATAAACCGACTTATCCCGAAAAATATTCAAAACAAAATAGAAAAACAGTATACTGCTAAAGCGCTTCCTAAATATATAAAACCTGGGGATATTCCGGCTTTTGATATGGTTAGAGCTTCTGTAAATTTAATGGTCGCTAGTGTACTTATTTCTATTGCAACTTCTATGAAGTTACCTTTATCTACAACTTATGTAACCTTTATGGTAGCTATGGGAACATCACTTGCAGATCGCGCTTGGGGTACCGAAAGTGCAGTGTACAGAGTGGCAGGTGTACTTAATGTTATTGGAGGTTGGTTTTTTACAGCTATAATTGCATTCATAGCTTCTGGTATTATTGCATTCTTAATCAATATTCATCCGTCTTCAATGATTGGTATTTTGCTAGTTATAGCCATAACATTGTTGGTAAGAAATTATATCATTTCCAATCAAAAAGCCAAAGAAAGTAAGGAAGAAGATTCATTAAAAAAAGCGGAGAGCAGCTCAGTCCAAGGGGTAATTTATGAAAGTTCGTCTAACATCTCGAAGGTGGTTTTACGAGCAAATAACATATATCGTAATGCTATTGATGGGCTTGCTAAACAAGATCTTAACGCTCTCAAAAAAAATAAAAAACAAGTCAGTAAACTATCTGATGAAGTCGATAACTTGAGAGATAATTTATTCTTTTTTATCAAAAACCTCGATGAATCTAGTGTCAATGCTAGTAATTTTTACATTAACATACTTGGATACTTGCAAGATATGGCACAATCTTTAGAGTACATTTCTAAGGTGAGTCTAAAGCATGTTAATAACAATCACAAAAAATTAAAGTTTAGTCAGATCAAAGAACTAAAAGAAGTCGCTACATCTATTGAAAATTTATTTATTGAGATAAATAAAGCATTTGCTTCGGAGTCATTTGATGAAATCTCTAAAGTTTTGAATAACCATGAACCCGTTAAACTGCTAGTAAATCAAAAAATTCAATCTCAGGTAGCACGAACCAGAAGCGATGAGTCAAGTCCAAAAAACACAACATTATACTTCAGTATTCTTCTTGAAACAAAAGACTTATTAAAGACGTCAACAAACTTATTAAATGAATATTACAACTCTTATGATAGTCGAATTAAACCCGCTACCATAAATGATAGTGACAAATAAAAATTAAGTTTCTACATAAAAAAAGCACCTCTATAGAGGTGCTTTTTTTGTATATGCTAATCTGCTATGATCCACACATCAAACAATCATCCCCTTCTCCTGCTTTTGCTTGTTCTATTAGAGATTTCATCTCCTCTGCAGACATGGGCTCTACATCTACTTTTACTTCCTCGGCAAACTTTTCTGCAGTCTTTGCTGCTTTGGCTTTTTTCTTACTAACTACCTTTTGCTCTTCAACAGCCGTTTCTGGTTGCTCTGAGGTCTTTTTATTTTCTAGAGTAAACTTAATAGCATCTACAGCACTCTTAGTTCTTAGATAATACATCCCTGTTTTTAAACCACTCTTCCAAGCATAAAAATGCATAGACGTGAGCTTAGACATCGTAGCGCCTTCCATGAATAAGTTTAAAGACTGTGACTGATCAATGAAATAACCACGCTGTCTTGACATGTCTATGATATCTTTCATACTCAATTCCCAAACTGTTTTATAAAGGTTTTTAATATCCTCTGGAATAACCTCAATGCCTTGAACAGAACCATTAGCTCTCATGATTTCTTGTTTAACACCCTCATTCCAGAGACCCAGTTCTACTAAATCTTCTAGCAAATGCTTATTAACAACAATAAACTCACCAGAAAGCACTCTACGAGTATAGATATTAGACGTGTAAGGTTCAAAACATTCATTATTTCCTAAAATCTGAGACGTACTAGCAGTAGGCATTGGCGCTACTAACAATGAGTTTCTTACTCCATTTTTCAATACCTTTTTTCTAAGACTTTCCCAGTCCCAACGCCTGCTAAGCTCCTCATCTTTAATGTTCCATAAATTATGTTGAAACTCACCTTTACTAATAGGAGACCCTTTATAGGTTTGATATGGTCCATCTGCTTTAGCCTCCTCCATAGATGCCGTAACCGCAGCGTAGTATAAAGTTTCAAAAATATCTTGATTCAATTGCTTAGCTTCATCGCTTGTAAATGGCAAACGCAACTTAATAAATGTATCGGCAAGACCTTGAACTCCCAATCCAATTGGGCGGTGACGCATGTTTGAATTTTCTGCTTCCTTAACAGGATAGTAATTACGATCTATGACGCGATTTAGATTTTTGGTAACGCGTTTGGTTATTTTAAAAAGCTCTTTATGATCAAAAGACCCATTTTTAACAAACATTGGCAGCGCAATAGACGCTAAATTACATACCGCAACTTCATCTGGAGACGTATACTCTAAGATTTCCGTACACAAATTAGAAGATCTTATAGTCCCTAAATTTTGTTGGTTTGACTTACGGTTGGCAGCATCTTTATAAAGCATGTACGGCGTACCTGTTTCAATTTGTGATTCCAGGATTTTTTCCCATAATTCTCTGGCTTTTATTGTGCGTCTCCCTTTGTTTTCTTTTTCGTATTTGAGATATAATTTTTCAAAGGCCTCACTGTGAACGTCTGACATACCGGGACATTCATTAGGGCACATTAAGGTCCATGAAGCATCTTCCTGAACACGCTTCATAAATAAATCTGGAATCCACATGGCATAGAATAAATCACGTGCGCGCATTTCTTCTTTACCGTGGTTTTTCTTTAAGTCTAGAAAATCAAAAATATCTGCATGCCATGGCTCAATGTACATTGCAAAACTCCCTTTTCGTTTTCCACCTCCCTGATCAACATAACGTGCAGTATCATTAAATACTCTTAACATAGGAACAATGCCATTACTAGTACCATTAGTTCCAGATATATAACTGCCAGTAGCGCGAATATCATGAACAGCCAAACCTATACCACCAGCAGATTGAGATATTTTAGCAGTCTGTTTTAAAGTGTCATAGATGCCGTCAATACTATCTTCTTTCATAGTTAAAAGAAAACAAGATGACATTTGAGGTTTAGGTGTTCCCGAATTAAATAGTGTAGGTGTAGCGTGCGTAAAATACTTTTTAGACATTAACTCATAGGTCTCAACAGCAGCATCTAAGTCATTTAAATGAATCCCTATGGAGACACGCATCAACATATGCTGAGGGCGCTCTACAATTTTACCATCTAATTTTAGCAGATATGAACGCTCCAGTGTTTTAAAACCAAAATAATCGTAACCAAAATCACGGTTGTATATAATTGTTGAATCTAAACGTTCTTTATTTTTTTGGATGACTTCATTAACCTCGTCAGATAATAAACCTGCTTTTTTTCCAGTTCTAGGATTTACGTAATTATAGAGGTCAGCCATCACCTCGCTAAACGTCTTTTTGGTATTTTTGTGGAGATTTGAAACTGATATACGTGCAGCTAACTTTGCGTAATCTGGATGTGCCGTAGTCATTGTTGCTGCTATTTCTGCAGCCAAATTATCCAGTTCACTTGTAGTTACACCGTCATATAAGCCTTCGATAACTCGCATGGCAACCTTAACAGGATCTACCAACTCATTTAATCCATAACACAGCTTTCTAACTCTAGCTGTAATTTTATCGAACATAACTGGCTCTTTACGCCCACACCTTTTGACTACGTACATAATTTTTCATTTTATGGTCTATCATTAAGACCGTTGTTAGTTAATTTTATTGATATTACTCCTGTTAGACAGAAACAATAGAATCCTAGCCCGAAACATCGGGAAACACTTTGGTTAATAAAAAGTATATTAGTGTATGTCGCTAGAAATCTGCGTCCATACTAAATTTATCTTGTTCTTCTTCTTTATTTAAAACACCTGCTTTTTGATACTCAGAGACGCGCTTTTCAAAGAAATTGGTTTTTCCTTGAAGTGAAATCATGTCCATAAAATCAAAAGGATTGGAAGTGTTATAAATTTTTTCACAGCCTAACTCATTTAACAACCGATCGGTAACAAATTCCAAATACTGCGTCATTAATTTAGAGTTCATTCCTATTAAACTAATAGGAAGTGATTCTGTAATGAATTCACGTTCAATATCTAATGCGTTAGTTATAATATCTTTAATTCGCTCCTTTGGCACTTTATTAACAAGATGATTATTGTGTAAATGCACAGCAAAATCACAGTGCACTCCTTCATCTCGAGAAATTAACTCGTTGGAAAAGGTAAGACCAGGCATTAGACCTCGCTTTTTTAACCAAAATATAGAACAAAAAGCACCAGAAAAGAATATCCCTTCAACGGCAGCAAAAGCAATTAAACGTTCTGCAAAACTTGGGGAATCTATCCATTTCAAAGCCCAATCCGCTTTCTTTTTAATGGCAGGAAAATTTTCAATAGCCTTAAACAAGGTATCTTTCTCTGTTTCATCCTTAACATAGGTATCAATCAATAGAGAATAAGTTTCACTGTGAATATTCTCCATCATAATTTGAAATCCATAAAAGAATTTTGCTTCACTGTATTGCACTTCATTAACAAAATTTTCAGCTAAATTTTCATTAACAATACCATCACTTGCTGCAAAAAAAGCAAGAATGTGTTTTATAAAATACCGTTCATCATCATTTAATTTGGTAGACCAATCTGTTAAATCCTGGTGTAAATCTATTTCTTCAGCAGTCCAAAAACTAGCTTCCGATTTCTTGTACCATTCCCATATATCGTGATGTTTAATTGGAAATATCACGAATCTGTCTTTGTTATCTTGTAAAATCGGCTCTTGTAATTCTGACATTGCTCTAAAAATTTTGGTGTTAAAAAAAGTAAAAAGGGCACCTTTATGGCTCTAACAAATATTTAAAAAAGGGCTCAAAAATGAAAGGCAATTTGATAAACGTTTTCAACAAGTTTTTAACAACGTTGACTTGCGTAATTTATCGATAAAAAACAATAGTTTCACTAAAATGCAGCTGAATATCAGGTATTTACACCAAAACGAGGACTGTTAATAATGTTTGAAAATTTTATACTATTTTGATATAAAAACCAGGTTTAGATACTGTTTTTCATGGGGTTTTAGCTACAATAAAAATTTGAATTTACGCATCACCATGATGTTCAAAAGCTACTTTTTCTAAAGCGTCAAACCAATCTTTACCAAACTTCCTAATTAAAGCTTCTTTAACAAACTTGTATACCGGAACTTTTAATTCCTTACCTAAACTACAAGCATCACTACAAATTGACCAACGGTCATAATTAACCGCAGAAAACTCAGAATAATCTTGAACTCGGACAGGATACAGATGACATGAAATTGGTTTTTTCCAATCAATAATTCCTGAATTGTATGCTTTTTCTATGGCGCAACAAGCCACGCCTTTATCGTCAAACACAACATAAACACATTCTTTATCATTCACTAGTGGTGTTTCTAAATCCCCTGAAGAAGTAACAATTGAAGTCCCTTGTTCTAGGACGGCATCAATCCCTTTTTGTGACATGTAAGGCCTTACTTTTTCAAATATATTATCCAGAATACCAACCTCATCTTTAACAAGTGGAGCTCCAGCATCACCTGCAACACAACACTCCCCCTTACAAGAAGATATATTACACACAAACTCCTCCTTAAGAAGTTCTTCTGATACTATAGTTTTTCCTAACTGAAACATGATACAAAAATAATTAAAGTTTAGTTTTATTTTTACTAAACAAACAAATTAAATACTAATTTTGTAGGTGTTAAATCCAATTAATATGCATTTTAATTTCAAAGAAATTTTTACAGTTTTTATGGTACTCTTTGCCGTTATAGATGTTGTTGGTAACATTCCTATAGTTATAAGCTTAAGACAAAAGTCTGGCCATATCCAAAGTGAGAAAGCAAGTATCATAGCTGGTATAATAATGATTTTATTCTTGTTTTTAGGAGACCGTATCCTTTCATTAATAGGTATAGATGTAAACTCTTTTGCTGTTGCTGGTTCATTTATATTATTTTTCATAGCGTTAGAAATGATTTTGGGTATTACGCTCTACAAAGAAGATGAATCCGCTTTGGCTAACAGCTCGGTTTTTCCTCTTGCATTTCCATTAATAGCTGGACCAGGAAGTTTAACTACCCTATTATCTCTAAAAGCAGAATTCAAAACAGAAAATATTATTATTGCTATAATAATCAATGTTATTTTCATTTACATCGTGCTAAAGACGTCTTCTAAAATTGAACGTCTCATAGGACCCAATGGTATTGGAATTATTAGAAAAGTTTTTGGTGTAATTCTTTTAGCAATTTCTGTAAAACTGTTTGCTGCTAACATTAAAGTTTTATTAGCATAATATGAGGATATTTTCAATAATTGCGCAACTTGTTGCAACGGGTCTTATTATTTTTAATGCTATCCATGTAAGCTTGAATGCGCCATTCAAAAATCAAAGTTTAATAGCTTTAATTACTATCATGGCTTCTGCTATAGTAATAGTGTTATTGCAAATTTTACGCTTGTCAAAACGCATTGAAAAAGAACAAGAAAAAAGTTAGGGATTAATGGTAATGATTTTCTTAAGCATTACATCATTTTGATTAAAAATTTGCACTGCTAAATCACTGCCAAATAATTGTTCTGCTATCACAGATTTCAAAACTAACTTAACATCATTAATATCTCTAAAGTAGTTTATTTCGCTATTCAACCGAGCGCCTAGATACGTTTTAAAACGGTTAAGAAATGCGTCATTAACCTCAAAATCTTTTACAAAATCTTCTTTTGTAAAAGAAGCATAAAAGCTTCTGTAATGATCTAACTCCTCAAAAATAAAATAACTGATATAGCCTGATCTGTATACATAATCAAGGGTTTCGTTATCCATTCTAAATCTTAAGGGCACAAAAATATCTGGAATAATTCCACCTCCACCGTAAACAATTTTCCCTTTTGGAGTTTCAAATTTTAAACTATCATTAACCTCAATATGGCTGGCACTGTATAATTCCCCATTGAAGTAGCGGTCTAAAAACTCTTCGTTATAATCTTTGTCACCATCTTTGTATGGTTTCTGAATAGACCTGCCTGTTGGGGTGAAGTAACGAGAGACTGTTAATCTTATGACACTACCATCGCCTAATGGCATTTCTCGCTGAACTAAGCCTTTTCCAAAAGAACGTCTTCCAACAATAGTCCCCCTATCGTTATCCTGAATAGCCCCTGCAATAATTTCACTAGCAGAAGCAGAAGATTCATCGATTAAAACATAAACATAAATCCCTTCAAATAAACCTCCAGAAGTAGCATACCTGAAGTCAGACTCGTTAAATTTATCTTTAGTAAAGAATATGAGTTGGTCCTTTTCAAGAAACTCATCAGCTACAGCTTCAGCAACATCTAAAAACCCTCCTGGATTCCCTCTTAAATCTAATACTAAAGCTTTTAACTCATCAGACACTAAACGACTTGAAACGGATATAAACTCTTTGTGAGTGGATTCTGAAAACCTGTTAATTTTTACATAACCTATAGTATCATTAAACATATAGGCTGCATCAACACTTTTAATAGGAATAGCATCCCGTTTTAAAGTAAACTCCATTATAGAATCAAGAGACCTTCTGTAAACAGTTAAATTAACTTCACTGCCTTTAGCGCCTTTCAATTTTTCAATTACAGTGCCATTTGAAAGCGACTTCCCATAAACTGCTTCGCCATTAGCTTTAAGAATGCGATCACCACTTTTTATGCCAGCTTTAATACTTGGTCCTCCCTCCAGAGGCCTTATAACAGCAACAGAGTCCTTGTACGGATAAAAATTAATTCCAATGCCAACAAACTCGCCACGCATGTGATCTGAGACTGCTTCAATATTTTGATTATCAATGTATGTAGAATGAGGATCTAAATGAGATAGGATTCCTGAAACAGCTAGGTCTACTATACTATCACTGTTAACTGAATCAACGTACTCATAATTAATTAAGTCAATAAGTCGGTTAAGTTTAGCTTGTGAAGGACTGGATTGATTAAAACTTAAAACCGATGACTTGGTATAATTCAATTTACTTCCAATTAATATACCAACTATTAATATTGTGGCGGTATAAATTGGTATGTAAATTTTATTGATTTTCATCAGTCACTAAGGTCTTCTATGTGATTCAAAACAATACCAGCTTTATTTAAAAACTGAAGCCCTGAATCGTCTTTGTATTTTTTATGATAAACTACTCTTATTATCCCCGATTGGTGAATTAGCTTACTACACTCTTTACATGGTGAAAGGGTTATATATAATGTGGCCCCTTTACAAGATTGTGTTGAAGATGCCACTTTTAAAATGGCGTTAGCTTCTGCATGCAATACATACCATTTGGTATAACCCGCTTCATCCTCACAATAATTCTCAAAACCGGATGGAGTTCCGTTAAATCCGTCTGAAATGATCATACGATCTTTAACAATTAGCGCTCCTACTTTTTTACGATTACAATGGGATAACTTTCCCCACTCTGTCGCCATTTTCAAATAGGCTTTGTCATATTTTAACTGTTTAATTTCAGTCATAATTTTAACTTTGTTATATGATAAAGACTATTTCATTGAGAATATAGCCTAATAAATTAACTATCAAAGTGCATCAAAGTCAAACAACGCGTTGTATCTGTTGGATAACTTTAATGTATGGTTTTACTACCAAAATATATTGGCTTTTAGTATGGGGATAACTAAACCTAAAACTGCAGCCGAAACTACCAAGATCCAATCTCTACGATTACGCTTAAATATAACCTGTGTAACTAGGCCTAGTAATAACACTAGAAAAACAATAATAAGCTGCGCAATTTCTATACCTAGAGCAAACTCCAAAAGCGGGAGTAATTTGTCGTCAGATTTTCCAATAAATAGCTTGAACTCTCTGCCAAATCCCAAACCATGTACAACGCCAAAACACAATGTAATCAAAAACAACCAACTGGCTCCTTTTGATTTTATTGATTTTCCACCATCAATAATATTATAAATTGCTGCCAGTGCTATAGTCACGGGAATTAAAAATTCAACCAAAGCATCATCAATATTTAAAACACCATATGCAGCTAAAAGTAATGCCACGGTGTGGCCAAGAGTAAAAGCTGTTACTAGCATAAATAATTGTTTCCAACTTTCAAAACTATATGCCACAGTTAGAAGTATTAAAAACAAAACATGATCATACCCATTAATATCTAGAACATGATCTATCCCGTATTGCACATTAAATAAAAAATCGCTTGCCATAATTCTGTTTAATTGTTGTAAAAATATCAGTCTTTTATTAAACTAAAAAATTATATTTTATCAACATATTCATTTATCTTTACTTCATGTTTGCTCTAGTTGATTGTAATAACTTTTACGCTTCTTGCGAACGTGTTTTCCAGCCCCAATTACACAACAAACCGGTAGCTATTTTATCTAATAATGACGGGTGTGTTATAGCACGAAGTGATGAAGCCAAAGCCCTTGGACTCCCTATGGGAGCTCCAGCATTCAAGTATGCGTCATTTTTTAAAACACACGATGTAAAAGTATTCTCTTCTAACTATCCTTTGTATGGTGACATGAGTGGTAGGGTCATGAAAATCCTCGAACAATTCACTCCAGATATTGAAGTGTATAGTATAGATGAAGCATTTTTACAGTTTAAAGGTTATGACGATTACGACTTATCAGCATACGGTTTGCAAATTAGAAAACGGGTATTAAAATGGACCGGAATCCCCACTTGTGTGGGTTTAGCCCCTACAAAAGCACTGGCTAAAATAGCCAATAAAATAGCTCGTAAATACCCCAAAGAAACACAAGGGGTGCACTGTATTGACAGTGAAGAAAAACGAATTAAAGCCTTAAAATGGACACCCATAGAAAAAGTTTGGGGCATTGGATTCAGACACAGTAAACGCTTAAAAGCTATGGGGGTGCATACCGCTGCTGATTTTGTAAAGCTCCCTGATAGCTGGGTTAAAAAACACATGGCCATTGTAGGCTTACGCCTTAAAAAAGAACTCCTTGGCGAAACTACACTGGCATTAGAACAACAGGTCAACACTAAAAAGGCCATTGCAACAACCCGAACTTTTGAAAACGAACTATCAGACTTTATAGACGTTAAAGAACGTATTAGTACTTTTGCTATAAACTGCGCAGAAAAATTGCGGACACAAAAGTCTGTATGCACTGCTTTGTATGTGTTCATTAAAACCAATCGGTTTAAAAAAGACACCCCTTACAAATCTTATGCCACGGTATTGGAGCTACCCTACCCAACCAATTCTAGCATTTCATTAAGTAAATATGCTATTAAGGCATTAAGTAACATCTATAAAGAAAAGCAGTATTATAAAAAAGCAGGCGTAATTGTTATGGGATTAACCCCTCATAATAACAAACAGTTTATGTTGTTTGAAAACGAAAATCCCAAACACCAAACGCTTATGCAAACCATAGATCAAATCAATAAAAACTACAGCACTGCTAAAGTCAAAATAGGCCAACAAGACATTAAACGCACCTGGAAAATGCGTCAACAACATTTATCTAAAAAGTTTACCACAAATATTAATGATATCATCACTGTAAAATGCCAATAAAATTTTTAACCCCATCCAATGCTATAGAGCTTTTCAAACCAGACGACTCTACCCCACACCCCATTGCTTTAGCGAGTGAGGGCATATCTGCTGGTTTTCCTTCTCCTGCAGAAGACCACAACGAACAAAAAATAAGTCTGGACAAGGTCCTGGTTAAAAATAAAGAGGCAACGTTCTATGCTAAAGTTAGCGGACAGTCTATGATTGGTGCTGGTCTGGATGACGGTGATTTATTAATTGTTGACCGAAGTCAAAACCCTGAGCATAATAAAATAGCCGTATGTTTTATAGATGGAGAATTTACAGTAAAGCGTCTTAAAGTAACTACAGAAGGTGTTTTTTTAATTCCTGAAAATCCAAAATACGACCCCATAAAAGTCAATGAGGAAAATCATTTTCAAATCTGGGGAATCGTTACACATGTCATTAAAAAAGTATAAAAAAAACCCTGAGAAAACAGGGTCTATATTAATACAAAAACAAATATTTAGAGAGTTATATCGAAAATTCTATTCCCATAAATCCACTAAACCGAATAACCTCATCACCATAACGCCAAGTTAAATCAGAGCGCTCTGTGAATTGACTCAAAAGCACAATTTTTAATCTGGAATTTATACGGTAGGCTACCTCACCTTGCGCATTAAAACTAAACATACTTTTACCCCAGCGATCTATCCACCCATAACCCGCAGATAAAGATATTTCCACAGGGGGGTCACCAAGCGTATTGAAAGTAAAACCTGCATTAACTGCATAGCGCTTATAAATACCCTCTAAATCAGAATACTCAAATTCTGGTGCAACAAACATATAGCCAAGACGCTTTTGTATGCCTTGAAATTTGGCTTTTACCAAAACATCTAAAGTACCTGCTTCATAATAATCATCTCCAGTAAGCGCCATGCGCACATCTTGGTAAACAGAAATACCCACACGTTCCTGAGCATTGATCAAAGTAATACTCATTAATAAAAACAATAAAAAAACCGGCGTTTTATAATAATTCATAAATAGATTCATAACAGTTAGATTTGAGGTTAAACAATAGTTATCGGGACACAATAAAATCCTGTCGCTTTTTCTTATTAAATATTTCAAAAGTCATACCTACGGTAAGTCCGCCAAGTGCGGTAGCTCCTAGATCTGCAGAATCAAAACCAGAACCGCCTGGTTGCGTGTCTACCAATTCTTTGGCTAGTCCTGCCATGGATGTAGCCAGCATAGAATATAAAAACGCTTTCTTTTTGGAGTTTGTAGTTTCGGCTACAACAGCGTAAGTCAGACTTCCAATCATGGCACCTGCTTCAAAATGCATTTGTTTGTCGGCGGCCCACATATTATTTTTTATTAATTGCCCTTGAGCTGTTGTCATGGTAAATACCATAAGTAAAGTTGTTATCAAAAATTTCATAATTGTTTTACCAGATTTGAATCTGGCGGTGTTAGTTAAAGAGGAAGCCTGTTTAATAGGGAGTACTTCAAACCCACATCACTTGCACGAGATATCCCGTGAAAACAGAAATGAATAGTCTTGATTTAAGGCCTTAGTTAAGACGTATTTCTTGTGTTCAATTATGAATTTAGCCCAAGTGTATTTTGAGATATTTTTAAATCGACAGGATGCCAATTTGTGTAGATTTTTTATTTAAAAAGCGCAAAAAAACTTTAGACGAAATAAAAATTCCAATCAATTTAACTGTGAAAAAATGTATCCTACGGAAATGCATGCTCTTTAAACTCTAGATATAAAGCATAAAAAAAGCGCCTTAAAGGCGCTTAATAAGTTATATGTAATAGTAAAGCTATTGCTTAATAATTTTTATGTGGTAAGTGTTATTAAGAAGCAACACATAGCCCCCTTTTTTAAGGTTACTTAGATTTAACTGTGTGCCCCTTAATTTTCCTGATAGCACTTCTTGACCTGAAAATGAAACCACTTTATAAGGAGTGCCATTAGGCATTTTTGAAACTTCTATAATATCTTTAACTAAAGTAGGATAGATATCAATCGCTTCTAATTCTGGATGAGAGGTACTCAGAATTGCATTGGTTTGAGCTCTTAAATATTTAATCCTAGAGCTGTAAGTTTCGTCATCCATAGGGACATCATGGTTTAAAGCCCAAACCATCATGCCTCCCAAATTATTTTGGCGCACATAGTTAACCTTTTCAGCCACATACTGCTCGCTGTTGTTATAAGTTAACTCTATAAACTCATTTGCAATTGTAGGGTGTGGGTATGAAAAGGTGTTTTCTGTATTATCTAAATCTATAGCTTTTACAATATTCCTATAATCTACACTCCAGTTTCTGTTTTCGCTGTCTTTACCTTTACCGTAAAAACCCATGCCTAAAAACACCTTTTCTTTAGGTATACCATAGGTATTAAATAAAATGCCATACTTATCTTCAATCCAAGATGGTGTTTGGGTGTATGACATCAAATTAATTTGATCTAGTAGTTGATGATTATCCCTTAACCATTCATTCACGGTATCACGACTTGCACCAAAAGCTCCAGTTACATGAAGCCCTTCTGGATGAAACGCATCCCTTAAAGCGGTAACAATAGCAGTTAAAAACACTTTATCATCCTCGTTTTTAACATGTTCATAATCTATGTCAATTGCAGAAATACCCCACTCTTTACAAAAGGCTAACATGTTAGCTGCAAAAATTTCTTGCTTATTATTTCTAACCAAATCATTAAAATATTTCTCCTTTTGACCCATACCATTCATCCCAATAGTAAGTTTAGTTCCATATTTTTGAGCATCTTGAGTGATTTGTCTCAACATGGAAGAGGTAAGACCTTTTTCGGTTTTCCCTTTAATGTAAATACGCTCCTCTGAGGTACTTTCTGGGTGTTCCAATAGCGCGCCAGTATCTCTGTCTGCTGCTATGGCAAAAATAATCAACTCGTCTACATGTTCTAATGCAGCACCATCGTAATGGTCCCAACCGCCATTCCACCAAAAAGCGGTAATAGGAATGTGACGATTGGGATCTACTGCCTGTGCATGAAATGCCGAATTAAATAAAAGTATAAAAATGAGTGTTAGTAGATAGCAGATGTTCTTTTTAATCATGGTTCTTTCAATTATCTGTTATTGTAGGATGACAATATAGCAGATTAGATTAGCACCACATAGCTTTCGTGAATATTGTGTTAACAAAAGTGGCGCTGGTGTTAAAAAACGTTAAAAACACATTTAAAATGTAACAACTCTAAAAGATAATCGTCTTAATAGTACATCAATCAAAAAACGTACATCATGAAATTTTTTAAACACCTACTTAGCGGATTAGCCATTCTTTTGGTTAGCTTTTCATTAAATGCAGCCCCATCAATTACACCAACTAAAACAGATGGTGTTAAAGAAGAAATTGAATCGCTTCTTAAAAAACCAAATTTTAAACTTGACAAAGACACCACGACCATAGTGACTTTTATGGTTAACAAAAAGAATGAAATTTTAGTCATTAATGTTGCTACAGAAAATAAACTAATTGATCGTTACATAAAAGGCGCTTTAAACTACAAGAAGCTAAAAACGAACACTACAAAAAAATTATTTAAAATTCCGGTAAAAATCAATGTCCCTTAACAAGTATACATTTAATTATCAAATTGTTAAAGTTTGTTAAATACACAATAAACCACAACAATCTACGTAATTTAAGTATATAAGTTTTTCATTAGATTAATTTTGGTTAGTTAGTTAAAAGCACAACTCTAGAGTTGTGCTTTTTTTTTGAATTATACTTCAATTCTATTAGTCAAAACTACCATAGGTTTTAAGAATTCTTAGATCAAAATTACCCGTTTGTTCAGCTTCGCCTCTATCCTCGAAATAGGTGCTCCATTCTTTTTTAAACTGTTCTGTAGCAACTTTCATTTTTAAATTATCCCCAACGCCTTTATAAGCCACAGCTACCCAATGTGAAGCACCTCCTGGCAAACCAATATCATAGGTCCCAAAAGCCACAGGGCGGCCTTCCATAGTTTTGCTAAGTTGAGATACTAATTTCTTGTGGGCTTTTAAAAAGCTATCAGGGTCGGCTACTTTAAGCTCATAAATCTGAACATAGCCATAGGAATCTGGTGAACCCTCACCTTGATAATCTAATATTCTACCTGTATACCTTGCCCCCATATCATCAACATTATCTGTGAATTCACGCCAAAAAGCGATGCGTTGTTCACGGGTTTTTTGGCCATCTTCCATCCCCCAGTTTTCAGAATCCCCAAAATAAACAATACGGTGAGACCCTTCGGTATTACCAGAACCTAAGCGCTCTAAATAAAGTCCCCCAGATTTAAAGGTCACGCCTTCATAAAAGTTATCAAAAATTTCTGCAATTTCTGATTGTTGCCAAGGCTTCGCATCAAAGTATTGTACCGTAAAAGATGGTATTTGTGCATAGCCAAATGTCATGCATAATAAAAACAGTAGTGAAGTTAGTTTTTTCATTGTTATAAGTTTTAATTATTAAAACCTAAATAAACTACTTTTTAAGAAAAATTCCGAATTAAATAATTGTTAATCAAATATTTACATGGTTATCCATTACATATAATTTAAACAAAAATAATGCTGAATCGAGTCTGGAGAAATTTAAAAACACCTTTGAGTGTCACCAGATGGTAAAAATGTCACAAATTGGCACAAATGTCACTTTTGGCACTATATGTCACTTTTTAGTTGTAGGCTTTCACCTACTTTAAGCCCACTGTTCCTGTACTGTTAGCCTACGTTTACCCCACTTAACCCCCACTTAGAGTCTACCTAGAGTCCACTTTAGAGGTTTTTAAATAATATGGCTTAATGCTTAACTACTTTTAAATGTCCAACAGTTTGTGAAAACTTATCAAATAAATGGATAACATAAACTCCAGGATACTGGCTTGAAAAATCAACTTGCTTACTAATGGTTGAAAATAAAAGTTGTCCTGAAAGGCTATAAACCTGTGCTTTAGAAAAATTAGCATTGATAGTTATAGTACTTGATGTAGGATTAGGATAAATTTTTAGCTGCTCATGAAAGGTATTATTACTTAAATCACTACAGTCATTGGTAATACTATTAAAACTCCACCCCTTTTGGTTAACCAAAAAATCAAAAACAGCTCTATCACAATAAGTTAGAGATTGGGCGCCAAAAGTTATGTTTTCATTTTTATAATTACCCATTTCGTATTGCACTGCAAAAGATTGTAATAAGGCATCAACATGGAGTGTAGACATATTAGAATAACTTAAAAACCCTGAAAGGTCTGTAATCAACCTAAAATCCCAAGTGCTTAAATCTTGGTCAAATTGTGTAGCTTGATAAAACATGTCTGCCATTTCGTAAACATTAGAGGTGTTCCAACCACTTAAATCCTGATTAAAAGCACTAGCATTTTTAAACATATAAGACATAACACCAACCTTACTAACATTCCACGAACCAATAGGTTGATTGAATGAAGATGCCCCAAGGAACATATAACGCATATTATTAACCCTACTGGTATCCCACAAACTTATGTCTTGGTTAAAACTACTAGCATACTGAAACATGTTAGTCATTGAGGTTACTTCACTTACATTCCATGAGCCTATATCCTTATCAAATGATGATGCACCACTAAACATGGATCCCATTTCGGTAACACTACTTACATCCCATGAACCTATGCCTTGATTGAAAGATGAAGCGTCTTTGAACATTGTATTCATATTGGTAACATTAATAACATTCCAAAAACTTATATCTTGATTGAAACTCTGAGCATTATTAAACATAGATTGCATTGAAGTAACCTTAGATGTATTCCACTGATCTAAAGGTTGATTAAAGGAAATGGCTTCTTTAAACATACTTACCATTGAAGTTACACTTGAAGTATCCCAAGTGCTTATATCCTGATTGTATGTGACAGCATCTTTAAACATGCTTGCCATTGAAGTTACTCTGCTTACATCCCATGAACCTATGTATTGATTGAATGACGTTGCACCTGCAAACATGTAACTCATATTTGTGTTTTGAGACATACTCCAAGAATCTATGTCATGATTAAATGCTGATGCTTCTCTAAACATACCAGAAGTATCAACTACATTAGAAGTATTCCACGAACCAATATCTTGATTAAAGGATGAAGCACCATAAAACATACGGTCCATAAACACTACATTACCAACATTCCACATACTTAGATCTGTGTTAAATGCCATGGCATTTCGAAACATCATTGACATATTTATGACATTACTAACATCCCAAGTGCTAATATTTGAATTAAAGGATATTTTATCCGCAAATAAAAAAGACATATCTGTGACATTACTAACATCCCAGGTATACATCTCACCGTAGTTAGCTATAGCTAATGCTGAATCTTGAGTATATTCATCAACAGCGGTTTGTAATTCTTGTTTGTTATTAAATACATGTTGAGTAAAAGCCAATAAAGGCATGAGGAGAAAAGATAATATTTTGGTCATGGTGAGTTTGTTTACTCTAAAATACACAACTATTTATAATTTTTAATCTAATACATTGATTTAAAACAACTTAAATATCAAAAAGTGGTAGTTATTTCAACGAGGTATTAAATTTCTAAAGCGTTTGGTTAAAAAAATTTACAGCGCTAAAACCAAGTTAACAGATTAATTTTTATATTATAAAGGTCTAATTAACAGATATTTACAATGAAACATTTCCTCTCATTTATGCTTTTGGTTTTATGTATTGAAACCTCAGCGCAAAGTAATCGTGCCG
>JBELHJ010000035.1:1412-23221 GCA_042091495.1 Bacteroidota bacterium | reverse complement strand
ACATGAATTTCTGCTCCAAACTTTTTATTGCCATTTACCTCAGTTTTTTTTGTTCAATAGTGCCAGCACAAAACTGGGAACAAGTCAGTCCCTTACCGGCTGCTTTTAATAAAACCCATCATTCTTTTGCGTTTAGTTTTAACAATCTAGGATACACAGTTACTGGAAGTTCAGACACTGGAGTAAGAGATGATTTTTATGAATACAACCCCAACACTGATTCCTGGACAGCCCTCTCCCCTTTTCCTGGAGGTGCAAGAAGTTTTGCTATTGGTGATACATGGGATGGTAAAGCCTATTTTGGTTTTGGCTACAATGGTACTGCTTTTTTAAATGATTTATGGGTATTTGACCCTACTAATATGAACTGGACAGCGTTGGCGCCTTGCCCCTGCTCAGCAAGAGCTCACCCTGCTTTGGTTGCTCATAATGGTAAAGTGTTTGTTGGTTTGGGAAGTAGTGCTACAGGTAACATGAAAGATTGGTGGGAATATGATATATCACTAAACACATGGTCTCAAAAAAGTGATCTACCTTCATTAAAAAGACATCATCCCTACCAATTTGGAATAGACAATAAAATTTATACAGGCCTAGGACACGGTAGCGGTATTTTTAATAACTGGTTTAGTTATGATATAACTAATGAAACCTGGACAGAAATGATGTCTTTACCTGGAGAAGGTCGTGTGGCTGGTACACAATTTTCTTATGAAGGTATAGGGTATGTATTAAGTGGTGATGGTGACGATCATAATTCTATGGAGACTGGTGAATTTTGGGCTTACAATCCCAACTTAAATAATTGGGAACAATTACCAGCACATCCCGGATCATCCAGATGGGCTCCAGCCTCATTTATTATTAATGGCGAAGTTTATATTATTAACGGGACCAGTTTTTCTGAGTATGTATCTGATGTTTATAAATTTAATTTAGATGAAAGTTTATCACAACTGAATTTGTCAGATTCAAATATTAGTGTTTACCCAAATCCTGCCATTAATTATATAACCCTTAAAAACGTTGAAAATCAAAAATTTAAAACTACCATATTTGATTATAATGGGCGCTTAATTAAAAGTGTTTTAAACAATTCTGTTATTGATATCCAAAGTTTATCTCCAGGAATTTATATGGTTGAAATTGCTAGATTAGACTCTGATAAAAGCATTGTCAAAAAATTAGTTAAAAGATAATATTAGTTTAATTGATTATATTTTACAAAATGTAAATTAAACTTCTCTAAATTTCTGAAGTCTAAACTGTTATAACATTTAAATCTTTAGGTGTTATATGAAACCATTACTATTATTACTAAACTTTTTTATAAAGACTAACTTTGCCCGCTTAAAACAACTAATTGGCTAAATGTTTAATATTAAAAAAAATTCAAAATGAAATTAAAGCTTACCATTTTTTACTTCGTCACCCTTATTGGATTTTTAAACATTCAAGCACAAGAAAATAATACATCTCAAGAAGAGCAAGAACTATTGGGACTACCTGGAGACAATTTAAATCTCTATGCAACTCTAGACTTATTTCAAAAATCAAAAACTATTGAAGATTTTGAAGCGGCATTAAATAAAGAAGAAACGGGTATCAATAACCTGGATTTAAATCTAGATGGCAAGGTTGATTTTATAAAAGTAACCTCAAAACAAGATAAGGATGATTTTACATTTATTTTACAAGTTGATGTTAAAGAAAAAGAGACTCAGGATGTAGCAGTTATTCTGATTTCAAAAGACAAAAAAGATAAGATAAGTCTTCAAATGGTTGGTGACGAAGCCCTATATGGTAAAGATTATGTTATAGAACCTAAAACTGAAGTACCCTCTGTGACTGCAAATCCTGCTTACACTGGATCTGACGCCGTTGAAAAAAATGAAGAGGCTACTGTGGTTGTCGTTGAATCACAACCTATAGTAAGATATATTTACTCCCCTGTTTATGTGCCTTATTATTCGCCTTTTTACTGGGGTTTTTATCCTCCTTATTTTAGACCATTTCCTGTAATATCTATAAATATCTATTTTGGAAGACACCGCTATTATCCAAACCGTTATTACGGTGGTCATCGTGGTGGAGGAAACACGGTTATTATAAATAACAACACCTACAATAACTACAGTAGAACGAGAAATACTTCTAATACAGTTATTAATAATAAAAGAGATGGAAATTATAAGAAAAATAATTTAAGACAAAGATCGCAATCTAATACAGCCAAAAGCACTAAAGCCAAAAACGCTAAATCTTTACCTAATAACAAAAGTAAAGCCAAACAAAAATACAACAGCAGAAGCAACCCTGGAAAACCCTCTACAAAACAAAATATTAAGCGCCCTACTAATACCAACAGAATGCCTACCACAAGATCTGCCGTAACTCCCAGAAGAGGTGGTGGTCGTTTTGGAGGACGAGGTTAAAATTTCTTAATATTTTTTTGTGTTAATTAATACTTTTAGTTAATTCACTAAAATTATCAATATCTATTGATTGCATGAAAAACAAATACCTAAGAACGTTTTGGTACGCTTTACCAACCAATTATAAATATCTTGTAAGAAAATTATATTATCTACCTCAAGACGTAATTGATAAACTAACAGGTAATACGCATAAATATGTTCCACCCAGAGGTTCTATTTATACCGGTTCACCAGCCAATGCCAAAACTTATATTTTACAAAGTAAACACCAATTAAATCTACTAAAACAAGAAATTAATTTAAAACCTTCTGATCATGTTTTAGACATTGGTAGTGGTATTGGAAGAACTGCTATTTCACTTTGTGAGTTCTTGAATAACCAAGGTAAATATGAAGGTTTTGATGTTGTTAAATTAGGTGTAGATTGGTGTAATTCTAGAATAGGTAAAGATTATCCAAATTTCAATTTTACTTACGTCCCGCTTTTTAATGACTTATATAATGACGATGGACACAAAGCTGAAAATTTTAAATTCCCTTATACCGAAAACGTATTTGACAAAATTTTTTCATTTTCTGTATTCACTCATATGCAAATAGAGGAAATACAAAACTATTTATTTGAAATAAATAGGGTTTTAAAAAAAGACGGCTTGGCATCATCAACTTTCTTTCTCTACAACAACGATGAAATTGCTACAATTAACAAAAATGAAAAGTTTAATTTTAGTATAGAAAGAGACGGTTTTAGATTAATGAATGATAAGATTAAATCTGCTAACATAGCTATAGATAAAGAGCGTCTAGGTCTTATGGCTAAAAATGCCAAACTAGAAATTGTTAGCATTACAGATGGATTCTGGAAAAGGACTCCAAACGCTGTTGAATTTCAAGATTTTGTAGTTTTTAAAAAGGTGGGTAGCCCCAATTAAGTCTTAGTTTCATTATTTAGTTAATATGCATCATTTTTCTAATCTGAATATTTTGAGGTGTTGTAATTTTACAGAAATATGCTCCTGAAGAAAGTCCTGAAGCATTAAAATTGATACTTTGTTTTCCTGTAGGTAAATAACCATTTATCAATTCAGAGATTAACTCACCATAGACATTAAAAACCTCTAGTTTTACATTCGTATATGAAGGGAGTTCAAAATCTATTTGTGTAAACTCATTAAAAGGATTAGGATAGTTTTTATAATTGGTTAGTTTAACAAAACTTGACTCCGTATTGGTGTTTAAAGCTTCTGCATCTATTAATTTTAGAAGTTCTGTATGATGCCAATCTAATACAGATTGGATCTGATCATCAACAGATTGACTTGCTAAATTGTTCCATTCGTGAGGGTCATTTAAATGATCATATAATTCTTCTTCACCATTACTTGTTAGCGTATATCGGTAGCGCTCTGAACGCACAGAGTGGTGATTATTCTCAATTGGAGAAGGGGTATTGTCTGGTGGAGCTACAATACCATGAAGATGATTTAATGCTACGGGTGGACCGTTCCATTCCCCATTTTGTGGATCTTCTAAAAACGGTCTAAAGCTAAATCCATCTAAGGCATATCCATTCCCGTTTAAGTTGGGATGTTCTGGTAAGCCTGTTAAATCAATTAAAGAGGGGTAAATATCAATTAAAGATACCGGATGTGATACTTTTTCTCCTGGTATTGAGACCCCAGGTGCATACACCACAAAAGGAACTCGTGTAGACTCTTCCCAGATGGTGGTTTTGGCCATATGATTTTTCTCTCCCATGTGGTAACCGTGATCTGCAGTAAAAATAACTATGGTATTATTGGCATACGGACTATTCTCTAATTGCTCAAGAATAACACCCACCTGATGATCTACAAATGAAACACATGCCAGATAAGATTGCACCCACTTTTTCCACCACGTTTCACCCCCTACAGCAGTTTGATCTCCATTCTCAAGAAACCGTATTAATGCGCTACTTCTGTTATCATTTTCCCACAGAATAGAAGGCGTATCTGTTAAATCGTTTTCTAAATAAGGTGGCAATTCTATGGTCTCCAAAGGGAATTTATCAAAAAAAGAAGTTGGTACATAACGGGGGGCGTGAGGTCTGTTCATACCAGCTACAATAAAAAAAGGATCGTTATGAGTTTCTTCTAACTTTTCTGCTACCCATTGGGCTGTAATCTCGTCGGGTAAAAGTTCTCTATCCGTTTCGCTTTCATAATAAAAATCCCAAGGTTGCTCCCAATCTTTAGCCCATCCAGTATAGCCATCTATAGTTGGCACATCACTTAAAGGAGCAAAACCTCCCCATTTTTGGTTATTAATATTGGGTGGCATAGAAGGATGTCCTAATCCAACGGGTTTATTCCATGAATGAATAGAAACTCCATCCCATGGATAAGGTCCAAAACTTGATGGCCCACCATCTAATGGCTGGTTAAAAACAGAATTATCATCATGTCCGTTATGAAAAATCTTACCGCTACCATAAACTTTATAACCATGGTCTCTAAAATGCTCCATTACAGTAACAGCATCAGATAAAATTGGAAAATTACGCCAACGGTTTTGTTGTTGATTATGACCATAGAGCCCTGTAGTTTTAGGATAAAGTCCAGTCCATAAACTGGCCCTAGAAGGACCACAAATTGGGGCGTTGGCATGTGCATTTGTAAATTGAACTCCCCTATCTATGAGCCTGTTAATATTGGGTGTTAATGCCTGTGAATGCCCTCCCATACCCTCTACAGAGTCGTTCATGTCATCACTTATGATTACAATAACATTAGGTGGCCCGTTTTGTGCTGAAATAACTAATGGCATTAAAAAGCATATAGTGATAATTAAACTTAAGTTGAAAAAAAGTATTTTTTGAGATTTACCAGTGTTCATTAAATAAAAGTTAAGATGTTAAGGTATATAATAAATATAAAATAAACCCACAATACACTGTGAATTAGTAATTTAAGTTGATATATATCTAAATCTTAATCTTTAGAGTTAAAACTATTAATGCTACTATTGATAAACCAATATATAATAGCCAAGTCCAATACACTAGCGGTAAAAGAGTACCCCCAAATACAACTATTACTAGCGGTGATAGAACTAATCTGAACCATTCCAGTGGTTTGCTCCATTTCAATCCATCCATAACACTGGTATAGCTAAAAATAGCTAAAAAAAGAAGCATACCCATGATGAGTAAATTTTTATGGTTTAATGCTCCAAAGTAAAATAGAAGTTGTAATAGAAGACCCAGAGTTGCCAATAAATGGTATGCAGCCCAATATTTTAAAACTACTGAACTACCTGAATTAAATTTTTTGTAAGTATAAATATCTGTAATTACAGTTCTATTGTGACGCTGTTTCACATCTTCTGGTCGCCAACCTGTAGGCTTAAACCATATAGTAAATTTGGCTTTAAAGTCTTTAGTAAACCAAGCATCACTTATTAAACCCCAAAGGTGTTGAAAATTAATCCATAATGGATTCCACGATTTTACAGGCTTAAGAACTCCATAAACTGGTGGTTCTTCATCAAGTTCTTCTTGAAATGTTCCAAACATGCGGTCCCAAACACAAAATATAGCACTCAAATTTTTATCTATATATACAGGATTAATTGCATGGTGTACCCTATGTTGAGAAGGGGTAACAATTATATATTCTAGCCATCCTAATTTTCCAATATGCTTGGTATGGTACCAAAATTGACCAAAAAGGTGCAAAGGGGCCAGAATAGCTATAACCTCATTCGGTACTCCTAAAAAGGCTGCTGGAATAAGAAACAATGCACCGTAACCAAGAACATTTGAAATACTTTGTCTTAAAGCACAAGCCATATTAAACTCCTCACTACTATGGTGAATAACATGCTGATTCCAAAAAAAGTTGATTTTATGATTTAAACGGTGTGACCAATACGAGGCAAAATCAATGCATATAAACGCAACGATGTATAGCCATAACGAGGAATCTATAGATGTTATAGCGATATGTTGCATTAGCCACGGATATGATACTAAAACGATAACCAGCCCCAATGAATCTTTAAGAATATTTGTTAATCCGGAACTCAAACTGGAAATGGTATCCATAAAAACATAGGTCTGCCTTCCACGATAGTAACCGTAGAGAATTTCTAACAATAGCAATACTATGAAACAAGGTATGGCTACTAATAAAGCGTTGGCATAAGCTTCCATAACAGCAAAATACTAAAATATGTTAGGAATTACATGATTTACAAACACCTTGTAGTAATATTTGAGAATGACTTATATGATAATGAGGGATTTCTGGAATATGAATTTGAGTTTCTAAACATTGAACCTTTCCACAAGATATACATTGAAAATGAGGATGAACGTCATGATGTACTGATTTTGAACACCCCTTGCACTTTGCATACCAAGTGAGTCCTCCGTTATCCAAAAAAGAATGAAGTACTCCATCATCTTCAAGTTTATCTAAAACCCTATAGATTGTGGTTTTGTTTATCTTCTCATGCAATCTTTTAATTAACTCAACTACAGATAATGCCCCTGAACTTGCATTAATTTCGTTTAAAATTAAATCTATAGATAATGTCTTTCTAATAATACCCATATTCAAATTTATTACAACTAAGTATTAATAACAAATAAGATTATTATATTTGCAACTCAGTTTTAATAAGGAAAAATTATGTTTAAAATAACCTTACAGAAACCAGACACTATTGGAGCTTTAGCAAGTACATTATGTCTTATTCATTGTTTACTAACGCCATTATTGTTTTTATCTCACCATAGCATTACCGATCATCATCATGCGGCACCTGTTTGGTGGAAGAGTCTGGACTTTTTATTTCTTGGTATTTCTTTTATTGCTGTTTATAGATCTACTCAAACCTCATCTAAGCCAATGATGAAGTATTTTTTATGGAGTAGTTGGATTTTACTAGCGAGTCTTATTTTTAATGAAAAAATGGGTGTGTTTGAAATTCCAGAATATGTTATGACTATATCAGCAATTACTTTAGCGGTATTACATATTTACAATCTAAAATATTGCCAATGTGATGATGAGCGTTGTTGTAACAACTAATTATTATCCCATATGCATTACGCTAGCGCCAGCATCCCCACTACTCTGGCTTTGATATAATCGCATTAAATACAAAGCATACATTAATAATTCGTAATTGCCTTTATTTTGATCTACTAATTCTGCTTTAATATGCTCTTTCCATTTTTTTGTTGAATAATCAATCTTTAAAATTGTTTTTTCATCATTATCTATAAGTCTGTATAACCGATCTGAAGAAAACCAACCAGAAGATGCCTCTGCTTTCATCGTGTATAATTTTTCATTTTCAGTTTCATCGTAAATAATAATGGAATACCCTTTTTTCCAATTGTATTTTATCATTCCTCTAGACACACCTCCTCTTAATAAATTGAAAGACATACTCCAAAAGCTTTTCTTTTTAATAACATGAGTTGCACTATTGAAAAAAAATCGAGTTTCGGAACTGAAAACACTTGGTTTATGCCCTTTTAAAATGACTTCACCACTTTTAATTAGTCTGAAGTCCTTGTTGTTTTTTTCTATAATTACTTCGATATCCATATGAAATAACATTTAAATTAAATGGCTAATTAATAACAGTGTGTTAAATTTAAATTAAAGAAATTAATTAGATATTCAGAATCAAAATCTAATTTATTGAACTTTTAATAGTGACCATTCACGCTTAACAGGTTTATTATATTCATAAATGGATTCTTGAATAGTTTCAAGTTGCTGCTTTAGAGAGCTTTTATTGGGTAGTGTTTCTAAATAACGCTGCATACTAATTTGCATGTAATTATAAAACGGTTTACCCGCTATATCTTTTAGTTGTTTTTCAAGGTATAAAGTTAAATTATCATATGAATGATCTCCTTTGTAATCCCTTAAAAACCTCGTTTTTATAAATGGAATAATCCTAAGTTTAAAAGCTACTTTTCTGTATGTTTCGCAAAGTTTTTTTACTTCCTGAGCTTGTTGGTATTGTGGTGTGTTTTTGAAAGTGTTTAAATTCACTCCTTGACTTAACTGTTTGGATGAAAAATTACCTATTAATTTATTATCAATTATAAGCCTGTAAACACCTTTTTTTAAATGATTAACTTTAAATTGTTGCTTGTTAAAATGATTCTCAAAATTGGTATAATCCAGAACAGAAGCTACTGTTTTTGGAATGGGGAATGGTAATGCAAATTCTTTACAATCGAAAATCAAAAATTCATTATCAATTCGTTTTAGATTAACCTCACAATTATTTTGGGTTTTTACATGTTTTTTAGCTGTATCTATGACTATCTCAGAAACTACTGACTCTGGTTCTAAAGCAGTCAAAATTTCTGAAGCCATAATAAAATGTCCTTCCACTCCAGGGTGAACGCGGTCTTTACCTACTATAGTAAATAGTGAATCTTTTAGTAACCCCTCATACATAATAGATTTCATATTTTTATTAAGATCTATTAAGGGTAATTTATATTTTTTACTGAGGTGTTTTAAATGAGTACCACAAACTTCCAAAGCATCATTACAACCCAAATTATTTTCCCTCTCAGTTTTAGAAAATTGATCATATACCGAAGGTGTCAATAATATGGTATTGATATTATGGTCTTTAAATTGCTGAACTAGTTTAAAAGTGTTAACCCTGTAATTTTCCAAAGCCCTCTCTCTTTTTTTTAAAATATTTTCGCTAGCCTCACCATCAAAATAGAGCGTTCTAACAACATCATTCATTCCAGTCATCAAAAACACGTGATCTGGATCATTTACAAATACATCGGTATCCAAACGCTCTAAAATATTATTAGCATTATCACCAGAAATTCCAGTATTTATAATCTTTAACTTGGTATTTGGAAATCTGGTAGCATAAAACAACTGAATGAATTCATGATATTGGCCAGCATGAGTAATACTATTACCTACAAAACAAATGGTGTCGCCATTTCTAAAAATACTGCTGGATTGTTGTTGTGCGTTAATAACACTGCCCGAAAGTGAAAAGGAGAGGAACAGTACAATTATGGAAGCTTTTGTAGGCAAAATAAATTTTAATGGGCTATGATTAGTTTAGCAAATGCATTCTCAACTTTAAGTATATATAATCCATTATCTAAATGCTCTAGATGAATGGCATTCCCATTAAATTTGGTTTTGAGAATCATTTTACCAAACCGATCGAAAATTAAAACCTCTGAACCTTCAAATTGTAAAGGCAATTCTACAAGACCTGAAGAAGGATTAGGAAATGCTATAAGATTTTGATTTAACTCCTTTGTAAAATCACTGTTAGTAAGAATTTGCTCATAGGTTTCAGTAACTATAATTACTGAGCTTAAGTGGCCCCCACCGTCAGGAAAAGTCACTGATAAATTATTATTGGTCTGCAAAAGTTCTATTGGAAATTTAATTTCAATCATCCCAAAAAAGTTATCTCTGTTGAGTTGATCATAACCTTTCCAATTTGTTGGAACAGCAAGTAATGTTCCATTTAACGATACCTGAGGCTGTTTGGATTTATTATGGGCTCTTCCAATACTCATTCTCAAATAGGCAAACCCACTATTAGCAGGAGTAATATCATTAAATGAATAATCGATTGCGGTATTAGCTATTATTGGCGAGACATTAACTACATTGTGGAATTTATTTGAAATGATATTAATCCCATAATCAAAATCTTGTTGATAATTAACCTCTAACACAACAGTTTCATTGGTTTCTAAAGTATAATTCTCTGGTAAAGTATCAATAACTTCATCCGTAAAAACAGCATCCACATCTGGATTTACAATTAGTGATTTTACATGAACAAAATCAATTTCAGGCAGGTTAGCATCTATTAATAGATTAGCTGTTTGCATAATGTCTGCCAAATTATTTAAGGCTATGAATAATTTATTTTCTTTTTTAAACGCTTGTAATTGTATATCTGGGTTATTACATTTTATAAGCACCCTATCACCCTCAACAGCTTTCCACAATTCATAAAAATAGATTCGATCGGTATATTCCCATCCGGTGACTTGATCTATTGAAACCCCCATAGGAATAGGTTTATATAAAACAGCTTTGTAGGGTATAAAATTATTAGCTTCTGTAAGATGCCAGGTGGATTTACCTGTGGTAAAAGGGATAGCCAGATCTAAGACGTCTTGACGCTCCATTAAACCAAAAAGCATGGCATTCTGAGAACGAATGGACTGTACGTTGTTAATATCAGTAAAATTACTTGCACCTATACCACCAAATTCTGAAATCACATGGGGTTTAACTTGACCCCATTTTGAAAAACTGTATGTTTCTATTAAATCAAGTACGGCTTCTAGATTGCTACCCGATCGTTTGGTGTTTTGACCCAGGACATTAACTCCATCATAAAGATGCGTTGAAAAGGCATCCATATGTTCGCCTGCTTCATCCATGAACATTTTGGTGTAAGTCTCCCAAGTTTCAAAATTATTTTTTTCAAATGAAGGCCATGCTGATGCATACCCAATCACTTTCATATTTACCAACTCTGGTGCAGCATGAATTTTAATGCCTATTTGCTTAAATACCTGTGCCATTTCAAGCTTAACTCTGGCTTCAGCATCAGGATCCCAATCAGGCTCATCATAATAATCACGTGCATGCACAAAAGGCTCGTTCATAGGTTCATAAAATTTTGGCCTTTGTGATTGGTTGGCGAAATTTTTAAAATATTCAACGACCCAATTGGCTAACTCTTCAGGATTTATTTCAGCCTGATAAATATTATATGGATGTTCGGTGCCAATATAATTATTTACAAGACGAACACTTGAATCTCCAGACTGAGCATCCGGGTACACCCCTACTTCACCTGTTTGTTGCACTGCAAAAGCTCCTGGACCCCAAAAAGCTCTACCTCCATCTTGTAATACATTATAATCTTCATAAAACGCTTGATCAATATCGTTACCTGTGGAATGGATATTGAAAAATACAGAGCGGTCTAAAGTGGATTCCGCGCCGAGAAAACGTTTAATTTTTGGATAGATATAAATATTGGTGTTTTGGCTATACCCATTCATTGCCAACAGGGCTAAAATTAGGAATAAACTAATATTATGAATAGGTAAAGATTTCATGAATTTACTTGCTTTTTAATTGTTCTACATCAAGAATAAGAGAACTTAAATACCCGCCATCATCAGGGAAGGTAATTTTAACTTCATTTTCTTTTTTAATAAACTTTTTAGGTACAGGAATTTCTATAGTCCCAAAAAACACCCTTCTATTCTTTTGGTCATAACCTTTCCAATTTAAAGGTATCATTACGGCTTTACCGTTAACACTAACGAGCGGACGTTTAGACACATCGTGCTTTCTTCCTAAACTCATACTGAGTGAGGCTTTACCATCAGTAAAATCTACATTATTAAAATTAAATGTAAGAGGCTCTCTATTTTTGATGGGAATAAGGTATTTATTAGAGTAATAGCGTTTATTATGAATACTACCATTAATTTTAGGTGATTTATTTAACTCAAAAGCTAAAACTACAGTTTCGTTTGCTTGTAAGGAAAACTGCTCAGGCAAATCCGCTAATTTTATCTCGTTATATCTTGCTAAATCATCTTTTAATACGGTTAAAGATTTCACATGTAACATGTTTAAATTTTCACTAATCCCTGGTACCTCTAATACTATATTTTGAGAGGCTTCATCTAAATTATTAAGTGCTACAAACAATTGTTTATCTGAGACAAAACCTTGCACTTGCACATCTGGATTTGACGACACGCCATAAACCCTATGACCATTAACAGCCTTCCATAGGTTATAAAAATGGATGCGATCTGTATACACCCAACCCGTAATTTCGTTTTTAGGAACACCCATATTCTCCGGTCGCCACAAAACAGCTTTGTATGGCAGATAATTGTTTTGCTTAGTGATGTGCCACTTGGCATCATCTACATTGAAAGGGATGGATATTTCTAGGCGATCTTCACGATCAAACAATTCAAAAATCATGGCATTTTGTGATCTTATAGATTGCACGTTTCTGATCATTGAAAACTCTTTAACTGCAATCCCACCGTATTCTGTTATAGCATGCGGTTTAACGATACCCCAATTGCTAAAGCTGTAAGATTCTATCAAATCCATAATGGCTAAAACATTACTCCCTGAACGTTTGTTATCTTGACCTACTTGGTTAATACCATCATATAAATGATAAGATATAGCATCCATTGAAGCGCCAGCAATATCTAGAAAAAGACCCATATTAACTTTCCAATTCCCAAAATCTTTTAGCTCAAATGAAGGCCATGCGGCGCAATAACCTAGGACTTTCATATTTTTTAAAGACGGCTCTGCATGAATTTTATCCCCTACCACTTTATAAAGTTTACACATCTCTGTTTTAACCCTAAGTTCAGCGACAGGATCCCAATCTTTTTCATCATAAAAATCTTTAGCGTGAACAAAAGGTTCATTCATAGGCTCATACCAACGGGGACGCTCTGATTCGTCTAATGATTTAAAATAATTCACAGCCCAGTTGGCAAAGCCATCAATATCAATGCCCTCTTTGTAGACATTTCTTGGATGTTCTGTAGCTACAAATCGTCTTACTTTTTTGAGTTTTGTTGAAGGCTTGTTTTTAGACTTTGGATAAACCCCAACTTCCCCCATTAACTTTTTAGCATCTATGCCCGGACCATAGAATCCTCTCCCACAATTATTGACATTATATGTTTCAAAAAACTGCTGAAGCATTGGTGTATTGGCATTAGTGTGTAGATTAAAATATTTAGTACGATCTAACTGAGAAATGTCACCTACAAATTTTTGCATGGAAGGATCTACTACTACTCTTGTAACTTGAGCAAAGAGAGGGATCGTACCCAAAAAACAAAAAAACAAACAGTTTAAAATCCCTTTATAAATGTTTTTACAGTTGTGTGACATAGATAAAAAATACTATTCCGGTTCAAAAATTCTTACATCATCTATATAAATAACTCCTTTCTTATTGAATCTAAAAGAAAGAAAGTATTCTGCAGTTGCAGGAACCGTCCAAACTTTAACAAGCTCTTTATTGATAGTAATCCATTTACCTCTTTCCAAACCTTCAATACTGGTCCAAAACCCTTCTGATACCCAATTACCAGCATTCCAAATATGAGGTTGGATATTAGTAGCGGTATAGGATGGATCAATCCATATTTTAAACTCTAGGGTTACATTTTGTCCAGTCTCGAGAGTAAAATTAGAATTTTCAGTATTTGATTCTTTATTTTTACTCCAAGCTTTAGTCCAGTTACCATCCTCTGTAGCCTCCATACGCATACTGTATGATCCTGAAGCCACTTGTTCGTTGGTAAATGAAATTTGACCAATATTATCCCATGGCCAGGTTTGCTCCCATCCTGTTCCCCCATCTTCAAAACCATATATGTTATTATCCGCAATGTTTGGTAAAAATAAACTTACAGTTTCGTTATTAAAAGCAGGTATAGCAACATCGTTCAACCGCATAATCCCACCCATACCGTCATAAGTTAAAAGCGCTGTGGATTTACTATTTATATTAATTGATGGTGTAATTTCTAGAATTCTATTATCGTCTGGATTTAATACCACACTAGTTATAGTAGTTTGCTGATTGTCTACCAATAAAGAGAAATTAGAGGTACTTTCAGAAGTAATTTTAAGAGGTAAATTATAACTCAATTGAATAATACCGTTTTCATTTTCAATAACACTGGATAATGTGGGAGGCTCCAAGTTTTCAATAACATTAACAAAATTTTCTAATCTTAAGGTGTCCTTTTCACCGGTTGGATATTGGCGCCAAGTTACCAAAGAAACATCGTATTGCCCTATGCTAGGATATGATACCGCTATGGATTTTACTAATTCATCTTCATCCAAACTAATACCTCCAGCTGATTCTGGATCGCCGCCATCAAAAGTCCATAACCTTCTATTGGGACTCCCCAAAGACACATCTTTAAAATGAATAGTACCACCTTCATACATAGTAATCTGGTTCTCTGTTTGCTCAAAGAAGTCTGCTTCAACTGCAGTGACTTCAATCTTAGATTGAACATAATCCAAAACCTTTACATTAAATGTCGTGTCTATGTTTACCGAGTCGACCTCAAATTCTGATTTAAGATTAACATTATAATCACCAGCCTCTTCAAAAACCACATGAATTAAATCCAAATCACCAGGTTGCTTGCCGTCTAAATTAGCGATATATGCCGATTCTGGAATGGTCCATGTGCGCTTGGTTACTCCTCTTGAGAGATCTGCAAAAGAGGTTAAACCGCCCTTTTGAATTCTGGTATTACCAGAAGCTACAGCTACTGCGTCAGAAAAATTATTAGACTCGGGGATATCATATTCCTTTTCACATGAAATAAAACCTATAAAAATTAAGGTTATAATGCTACTGTTTTTTATGAGTTGTTTATACATTTTTCAAGGTTTTATAGCATTAATCAAAAAAATCTGGGTTAGAATTTAATTCGGTAGACGGAATAGGAAAATAATCATGCGTTGCTGATGAATAAACCTCAGCAGCTTCAACAAATTCTTTAACCGGAGTTAAGCCTACATGAACACTTGGGTCATACGCTTTTAAAACCTTCTCTGAAATAACGTAAGTTTTAGAAGCGAGTAAATCGTATTGTTCTTTCACTTTTCCCCAACGCGTTAGATCTTCCCAACGTAAATCAAAACCTTCAAACATGAGTTCTAATGGGCGTTCTACCCACATGATGTGTTCCATAAGAGATTCGGCATCATAATTAGCTACATCGAGTAATTCTACGCCTGCTCTGTTTCGAATTTGATTTACATAGACCAAAGCTTCTGCATAATCACCACTAGTATTAAGTATACATTCTGCATATAATAGCATCACATCTGCCAATCTAATAACACGCTCATTAATACCAGATATACTTAATTCACTTTCACGTTCAAGCCACCAATTTTGAAATTTTTTAAGGTAGGATGCTTCTTTGTTATTATACCCCCCGCCTTTATCAGAGGATCTTTGATATAATGTTGTATTATCATCATCTGCCATAGCAATTGAGTAAGATGTACGTATGGAGTAATTAGAAGTTCCTGTTCGCCCTGCATTAACAGGATTACTTACATCCATAGTATCATTTTGAAATAACATGGTCATGTGATAAGAGGGCATTACTACCCTATAGCCACCGCCTTCACTTGTAGCTAATGATCGGGCTCTTTGTGTTGCTTCAGAACCGGTTGGCCCGTCTGCTGCACCATTAGAAGTTCCTGGTTTGGCCTCTACAGAAAAAGCAACCTCAAAAATTGACTCGCTATTCATCTCATTTTCAATATTAAAATTGTGACCAATGTGAGGCGTTAAACTATAAACGTTACTGTCTAAAATAGCCTTAAAGTAAGTTTTTGCAGTATCATAATCGTGTTCATTTATATATAGTTTCCCTAACATAGCAGCGGCTGCACCCCAAGTGGCTCTTCCTTGATCTTCATCAGCGTTGTAAGTTCTTGGTAAGTGTAAATACGAGAACTCTAAATCTGATTTAATCAGCGCAAACACCTCTTGTGCAGGAGAAGGCGTTTTATAAAAATCCGTGCGCATTTCAGGAACTGTAGTATGAACAATGACACTACCATTATTATAACCTCGGTATAAAGCATTGTAAAAAAAAGCTCTTAAAAAACGGGCCTCTGCCTCAATCTGCAGTTTTGTTTCTTCAGACAACTCAATGTTATTAATATTGGCTAGGACTTGATTGGCCCTATAAACCCCTATATAACTATCTCGCCAACGCAATCTAACTATATTGGTATTATCGTTAAATGCTAATGTATTTAATGATTTCGCATTATCATTCCAATTATTAGGTCTCCCCAAATCAGAACGAACAGGGTGTTGCACGGCAGACTGTCCCCCCAACAATCCATTGAGTTGTAAAGCACCATATGTGGCTACCAAGCCTTTTTGCATATCATCTTCTGTCTGCCAAAAATTATCGGCACTCAAATCATTAGGATTTTTTAGATCTAAGAAATCGTCGCTACAACTACTCATGCTTACTGTGAGTATTGTAATTATTAAATATATCGTGTTTGTTTTCATCTTAAACCTTTTAAAATCCTATACTTAATCCTGTTAAATATGTAGCCGAAACCGGGTAATTTCCTCTGTCTAAACCGCCATTAAAGGGGTTACTGCTCCCAACTTCAGGATCAAAACCTGTATACTTGGTCCATGTAAGTGCATTTTGAGCACTCACATAAATTCTAAAATTATTTATCCCAAGTTTATCCAAAATGGCAGACTTAATCGAATAACCTAAAGCGATATTCCGGAGTCTTAAGAATGACCCATCTTCAAGAAAATAATCGGTTGAGGTTTGTACATTAGGGTGCTCAGATTCTGATCTGGGCGTTGGTATATTTGATGTTGGATTTACATCTGTCCAACTGTAAACCAAGTCTCTGTGGCGTTTCACACTATAAGCATATTGCTTGGTTCCATTATAAATGGTATTACCATTAACTCCAAATAACTGCATATTAAAATCAAAATTTTTATAATTTAAATCCAATGTAAATCCATATTCAAAGTCAGGTTGGTATGAGCCTTTGTAAACTTTATCTTCTGAGGTAAGTTCGTTATCGCCATTGGTGTCTACATACATTAAATCTCCTTTTTGAGCTTCAGAATCTAAGGCTTGATAAGCCAATAATTCTTCATCGGTTTTAATAGTTCCATTAGTCTCGTATACTTTGAAAGCACCTACTGGTAATCCTGCTTCTAAAACAGCTACTGGTTCGGTAAAATTGGTTCTTAATATATTGGGATAGCCATCAAAAATAAATTCACCTTCTCTTGAAAGACTAATCACCTTATTTTTATTTTTAGTGAAAGTCCCAGAAAATTTAGCACGTAGCTCCCCAAAATCTTGATTAAGATGACCCGTAATCTCAATTCCAGAATTTCTTAGGTTTCCTACATTGGTTAAAAACCTATCATAAGTTTGTCCATTTACAGGGGTTGATCCTGCAGAAATAGGGGTAACTATTGCCAAAAGCATGTCATTTTTATCTTGCTCGTAAACATCAACCACTAAACCTGCTTTTCCTTTTTTGAAATCGAGATCTATCCCAATATTTTTGCTAATATTAGTCTCCCATTTAACATTGGGGTCTGCAAAACCAGGTTGAGTCATTCCTGAGGTGAGGCTGGTACCATCGCCAAATGGGTAATCCACATTAGAAATCACTACTGGACTGTAACCATATGGTGGCACACGATCACTTCCGGTTGTACCGTAACTCACTCTTAATTTGGCTAGAGAAATTTTACCTTTGAGTGACTTAAAAAAGGGTTCGTTTGAAAAGGTCCATCCTGCAGAGATTGATGGAAACACACCATAACGGTTAGATGCTCCAAAATTGCTAGATCCGTCTCTTCTTACCACTGCTGAAAGCATGTATTTCCAATTGTAATTGTAATTAATTCTACCTAAGTAAGAAATGCTATTGGTTTTATTGATAAACTGCGAACCAACTATGGGGTCACCATTACCTAAAACAGGCGTACTATTATCTGAGATATAATCTGCTCCTGTTCTGTAAAATTCATATGAAGTTTTTTCATAGGTATTTCCTATTAAGAGCTTAATATGGTGTTTCTTAAAACTTTTATTGTAACCCAAAGTAAATTCCGCAATTTCTCTATTGCTTGTAGCATCCCCTAAACGCAATTGTGCATTTTCATTACTTGCTGCTGTATTGAGTATGCCTTGATCATTATATACTAAAAAAGAAGGTTTGAAAAAACGATCCTTTTTATTGTAATAAGACTTACCCATATTTAGTCCTAGTGTGAAATTTTCTGTTGGCTTATAATACATGCGCATATTTCCAGTAAACGCATTTATTTTACTTGAACTCTCTTCTTTTAAACGGCCTGCAAAATTGGAGATAATTTCTGGATTGGTTCCCTCAATCTGAAACGCATCATCATTTGGATTAATGGGAGCTCTATAAGGTTGCAATTTTATGGCTTCATAAATCAAGCCATAGGGTTCTTTTTGTTGATCGCTAATGTTCAAACTCAAATTAGCTTGAGCCGTAAACTTTCCTTTCTTAAAAAAGGTATTTGATCTTAGAGAATATTTTTCAAAATCTGCATTATACAAGGTCCCTTCTTGATCAAACAAGGTGGCAATAACATTGTAAGTTAATCCGTCTTTTCCTCCATTAACGCTCAACGAATGGTTTTGCATAGGTGCTAAATCTACCTGAAGATCCTCTAACCAATTGGTATCAAATAGCAATCCATCTTTGTTAAACTCAAGCGGATCAAAGGTGTTAGTATCATCATATCTGTATTGAATGTCGTTAATATAAAGTGCATCTGTAGTATTAGCCAATGGAATTCCTGAAGTAATTTGCTGTACACCATAATATGAATCTAATGATACATTCATACTGCCTTCTTTTCCTTTTTTGGTAGTGATTAATATTACACCTCCAGAGGCTCGTGAACCATAAATTGCCGAAGAAGCACCATCTTTAAGTACCTCTATAGATTCTATTTCTTGGGGAGTAATGTTAGGGTTATCTATATAAGTTACACCGTCTACAACATACAATGGCCCTGATCCTCCATCTTGAAAAGAAGTAATCCCTCTAATCGTTATTTGAGCATTTTCACCAGGAGCAGCATTACCTTGTCTTACACTTACACCAGCAAGCTTACCTTGAATAGCAGATCCAAAATCTGAAGTAGCTATTTTATTAACCTCATCTCCTTTGATAGAAGAAATAGCTCCGGTAAGTTCTCTCTTTTTCATGGTTCCATATCCTATAACAACCACTTCATCAAGTCCAGTTAGACTTTCTTCCATAACAATATTATGCGATTGCTCTGAAATAATTTGAACTACATCCTGCATCCCAATATAACTAAATACCAGAGTGCTTCCTATTGTTGTATCTATGACGTATACCCCATCTATATTGGTTGATGTTCCTTCTGAAGTACCAGAAATAATAACATTTACTCCGGGGATAGGCTGCCCGTCTTTTGCATCTATTACTGTTCCTGTTACAGTAACGTTCTGACTAAATCCATTACAAACCAAAAAGAGAGACAATGAAAGGCCTATGAATTTAAAATACTTTAATAATTTATATTCCATTTATAGTTAAGCTAGTTAAAGTTAATATACTAATTTTAAGAACATTAGAATCGGAAAAAAAGTTTAACAATTAAAAAAAATTAATGTTTAGTCCTTATACTTATACTTTCACTGGCTAAACCTTTTGCAGAAGCTGTAATATTAATTTTACCACTATTATGAGTAGATTTAATTACTAGTAAACACTTTCCTTGAAACGCTTTTCTTTGACTGTCTTGGAAAGATTCTGTACTTGCAGCATTGCCATTGCCAACAGCAGCAACAACTCCTTCACCATTAACTTCAAAATGAATGTTATTTGATGCGTTTGGACAAATATTTCCCTGTTCATCAGTGACCTCAACGGTAATAAAACTTAAGTCATCGTTGTTAGCTTTAATAATAGATCTGTCAGGAATAAGTCTAATTTTAGTTGGATTTCCTGCAGTAATTCTCTGTGCTTCTGCTACAATTTCATTCCCTTTATATGCCTTCACAGATAGTGTTCCTTTTTCATAAGGAACTTCCCACTTAAGACGATATGGAGTCAAAAAATCGCCTTTATACCTTCCACCTTCCCAATCAATAAAATTAATTGGTATGGGTGTTTTATCTATTCCCTTTACTTTTTTACCCAATGACTTTCCATTTAAAAACAATTCAGCTTTTTCTGCATTGGTATAAACAAATACAGGAATACGTTCTTGTTCTCGACCCTTCCAATTCCAGTGAGGCAAAAGGTGCACCATAGGCTCTTTTGTCCACTGACTTTGATATAAATAAAAACGGTCTTTTGGAAAACCAGCTAAATCTACTGCTCCAAAATAGGAGCTTCTAGCGGGCCAATGGCCATTCCAATACCCGTTAGTGCTGTTGTCCCTGCCCCCATAGGGCGTTGGCTCTCCCAAATAATCAAACCCGGTCCAAATAAACTCTCCCAAATGTTTTGGGTTTTTATCAATAGCCTCAAACTCAATATCGGGTGGATATGCCCAAGGTGGCCCTATAAAATCATAACTTGTAATTTGAAGAGAGGGATGCAGTCTGTATTTTTCAAGAGGTAAATGATAAACCCCTCTGCTACTTACTGTACTAGACGTTTCAGAACCATAAACAATCCATTGAGGGTATTCAGATAAAACCTCTTTATACTTTCTAGGCTTATAATTCCAACCTACAAGATCTACTGCTTCGGCTAATCCGTTTTTTATTGGCTGGCGATAGTAATTAAAACCAGCTGTTGTTGGTCGTGTTGGGTCTTCGTCTTTACAAATCGAAACAAGTTCTTTAGCTATACGGCCTCCATTAACTTTATCGGCTTGTTCTTGAATTTCATTACCAATACTCCACATGACCACTGAAGGATTGTTTCTAAAAGTTCTTATTAAATCTCTCAAATCTTGCTCATGCCAGTCCTCAAAATATTTACTATAATCATTTTCCACTTTTGACTTTTTCCAAACATCAAAAGCTTCAACCTGCATCATAATACCCATGGCATCGCACAACTTTACTTGTTCAGGGGATGGTGGATTATGGCTGGTTCTAACCGCATTTACACCCATGCGTTTCATAATCTCCAATTGACGTTCGGTGGCTCTTTCATTTACCGCAGTTCCTAGGGGACCCAAATCATGATGTAAGCATACCCCTTGAAATCTGGTTTTATTGTTATTCAATTTGAAACCTGAATCTGAATCATAAATAATCGATCTGATTCCAAAAGTTGTATTGTATGTATCTATTAAACCTTTATCATCGTACAACATCGTCTTGGCAACGTACAAATTTGGTGTATCCAAATTCCAAAGTTTGGGATTGGAAACCACTGTTTTTTGAAATACATTAACCATGCTTTTAGCCACGGTGTTAATAGTATCTGAAACGGATGCTACGATAATATCTTGTGAATTATAAATTTCTGATTTAACAACAATTAAACTATTTGCTTTAGAAACATTATTGACTTCTATATTTAAATTAACCTTGGCTTCTTCAACTGTAATTTTTGGAGTTGTGATATAAGTCCCCCATTGCGGGATGTGAATCTTATTATTAAACTCTATCCAAGTATTCCTGTAAATTCCTGCACCAGGATACCATCGAGAGGATAAATCCTCGGGGGTTAATTGTACCGCTACAATGTT
>JBELHJ010000035.1:0-1312 GCA_042091495.1 Bacteroidota bacterium | reverse complement strand
TTACTAACAGTCTCAATTAGCATTACTATGGTCTGACTAACTGATTTCCATGTGTATTCATCACGATAATACCCCCATGAACCAGAAAATGTTTGACAGGTTTCCCAAGGCACTTTTTCACCTTCGTAAGTCACCCATTCTTTGGGCATAAATTGTTCAGGACTTTTATAATCCCATCCGCCTTCTTTTTCAAGATCTAATCTATCATTAATGATAATCTGTGGTTGTAGCTTTCTAATTAATTTGTAAAGTGCTTCAGAATCCCAATAGTCTTTACCCTTCCCATTTTTTCTGTGACCGTATGAAAAATCTGCAAATAAAGCATCTATCTGTCCATAGTTAGTTAGTATTTCTGTAAGCTGATTTTTCAGGTATTCTTGAAACCTCTTATTATTTCTATTCTTGTCTTCTGCAAGTGCTAATTTGTTGTTACGCTCGGGATGGATTGGGTCTTTGACAGTAAAATCGGGATGATGCCAATCAATTAGAGAATAGTATAAACCAACGCGGATTCCTTGACCTCTAAAGGCATCAACTAATTCTTTTAGTAAATCTCTTCCAATAGGGGCATTCGTCACCTTGTAATCAGTAAATTTACTATCAAACATACAGAAGCCGTCGTGATGCTTAGCCGTAAACACAACATATTTCATTCCTGCAGCTTTAGCTAACTTTGCCCATTCGTTGGGATTATAAAGATCTGGGTCAAAATAGTCTACATACTTCTCATAATCAGTTTTAGAAATTTGTTCTTTACTCATAACCCATTCGTGTCGAGCAGGTAAAGCATAAAGTCCCCAATGAATAAACATACCAAAACGTGCCTCAGTCCACCAAGCCATTCGCTCTTCTTTTTCTTTTGAAGTTTCATTGTTAATTTGAGAGAACAGACTCCCTGATAAAAGCAGAAATACTACAATTAAAACCTTGAATTTCATAATAATAATGTTAGATAGTTTTATATCAACCCTCATATCGTATGTGATGATATTATTTTTAATTTACAATAAATATTTTTAAACGAGACCACATGAATAACTTCCTACTGAAGAACCATCTGGTAATTTAACTTCAAGTGGACTAACAATTTTTTCAGGAGCTTTAAAATAGGATGTAATGGAACGACTCATTTCTAAATTTATTGTTTCAGGTTTTTCTGTTTATCAATACCTTTTTTATAGTCTAATAACGATTTATTAACAATACTCTAATTTAAAAATGAAGGTGATTTGTTTGGGCTAAGCGCATTAAATCAATAACTACGGTTTTATTTACAGCTTGTTGAATGGCATTTAAATAAGGATCTGAATGG
>JBELHJ010000034.1:0-24172 GCA_042091495.1 Bacteroidota bacterium | reverse complement strand
AAAAAAACAGGTTTTGAATTGATTAACAATCTTGGTGTTTTTCATTTTTCACTTGTATTTGTTACTGCATATAACCAATATGCAATTAAAGCATTTGATTTATCAGCGATTGACTATTTATTAAAACCAGTTCCAATTGAAAGATTAAAAAAAACAATTAATAGAGTTAGAAGCCGTAATTTTCGAAAATCAGATTTTAAATCATTTAAGGGACTTTCTAAACAATTAAAAAGTGGAAAGCTAACCAGTGTAACTATTCCCTATAAAGACAGGCATGTAATCATTAAATTTGAAAATCTTATTGGAATAGAAGCTAATCAAGCTTACACATCCTTGATTTGCATTAATGATTCAGGTGAATTAAAATCCTACACCTATTCTAAAAACCTAAGCTACTTTGAGAATTTACTTACAAAAAATCTTGGTTTTTTTAGATGCCATAGGTCATGGATTATCAATATAAAACATGTTAGAACCTTAAACAAAAAAGGTTTTGAAGCCCAAACAACCAATGGTTTAATTATACCTATTAGTAGAAGAAGACTTAAAGCGTTCTCTGAATTAATTTAAATAAATGTATTGCATACAATTACCGTTTGTAAATAAAAACCTACCATTTGTAAAGAATTTAATTTTTAAACAAAAGACATACCGTACATTTGAATCAAATCAGATATGATTTACCAAAAATCAACCCAAAGTCTGACCATTATTAATAAAAGTTAGATTTAAAAGCCTTCAACTAGAAGGCTTTTATTATTTAAAAATACTTTATTGGGAATATCAGTTGTTATTAAGACACCATTTTACAGCAAATAATACTAAATTTTGAAAATTAGGATCAGCACTAACAGCTGGACTATGACCAAGTGCTGTATAGAATACACGCCCTTTGCCATAATTTCTTACCCATGCCATAGGGGAAGATTCGTCTAAATATGTTGCATACAAAAGCACTTTATTATCGTTCTCAAATTGACTGTAGTAGTACAATTCATCAATGACACTAAAATTAGCGAATGTAGCATCTAAAAGACCATTATCTTTAAATAAATGTAATTTGAATTTATGTATTTTAGGATGGTAATCAAACTTTGCACCAATCATTTTATAGTATTCAGGTCTTTCAACTGGACTTGTGTTTCTGAATGAAGCAGACGCTCCATGAATAGCCAATAAAGGCATTCCATTTTTAACAGCCTTGAGCAAACCAGAATATTGCGGGTCTGTTAATCTATTTAACTTTGTATTTAATAATATGAGGTCATAATCTTCAAGTCTGTTTTCAAACACATTGTAATCTTCTGTGTAAGTCACAAAATAATCATTTTCAATTTCTAAAAACTTTCTTAATTCAGCAGCTTTTCTTAGGTCGTCGTGATAATCACCTCCTCCAATGTAAAGTATATGTGTTCGTTCGCCAACATAACGCTTCTTGTAGACAGATTGATAATCATCAAAATGAACATGTTGGCTAAAACTAATGTTGCAGCAGAAACATAATAAAAAAACAATCCCCTTAAATAATTGTGAATTCATATAATATAAGTGTGTCATAATGTTTTGATATAACAATTTCTAAACTGAATGAAAATGTCATGTTTTTTATGCAATTGAAAAGAAAGAAGCCCTTTCATTCCAACTCCCATTTTAGTATGAAGTTGATCATTTAGAACCCCTAATCCGTTATAGTCTACTAATAAAGTACCATTAACTTTAGTTATGACTTTGCCATTAAAGCATTGAAGTTCAAGGGTATTCCATTTAATACCGTCATCAAAAACAACAAGCTCATTTGGTGACTTAAAAGATTCCAAGCGCCACGATGTCGTTACTGGATATAACCAGTGTTTTACACCATCAGTTTCATCATAAAGTAGGCCCGTTCTAAATGCTAATGGAGGATGAATATCAATCTGAGGACCTTGCATTTTATTGTTTTCAAAATCATACTTACTTCGAAATTGAATACCACTATTGCCTCTTAAACTTTTATCATATCTAAAGTCAACTTTAAATTCAAAATCATCTATAGGAGATTTAAATACGTACCATGAACCTGGATGAGATGTATTACCGCTTGTCTTACAAGTGAGGACTCCATCTTTTAACTCCCAAAATCCATCATGTGTATCTTTATCCTGACCCTCGATATACCATAAACCCTTGTTTTTATCTGAAAATAAATCTTGATTCTCATATGAATTTTGTTTTACACTACAAGACAAACAAATAAGAGAGAATAGAACAACTAAATTATAATACATAATGTAAAGAATTTAAGGTGAAATTATATCAAACTTCTGATATGACTAGAAACTTTATTAACAAATAATAACAATTTAATTATATCATGTAAAATGCATTACCTAATAAATGTACTAAGAATGTTACTCACAGTGTTTAAATGATGATTAAAATGAAATTTGAAAAACTTCAATGTTAAACGCATAGAAAGTCTTCCTAATAAAGGGTGTTTAAAAATACCTTTTTTCAAAGTTTCTTCGGGTAAACTTTGTATTGTTTGATTTAATGAACTTCTAACTGCTGTCCATTCAATATACAATTGATCAATGGCTATTAACTCAGGAAAAGATGAGACTACTTTAGGGGCTTTAAGTTTTACTTTGAAAAAAAGAACAATTTTTAAAATAAAAAATTTAACATATGGAGATATACCAATAGAAACAAGTTTTTGAGGATGTAATGTTTTCTTTTGAATGTATGATAAACTTAACTTTTCAACTAAATATGAATGGTATAAATGTTCTTCAACAGACCATTTATTAGCTATTCTTTTCTTAATAATTTCAGTTGGAAACACTTCTACTTTTTCATAAATATATTTAAGTTGGTCATCCAAGATTTTTAAATCTTTAAGTAATTCTGTTTTATACATTTTGTTAAATTAAAAAAAATACTGAATTAACCATTCGTCTATATAAAAATAACTTTTGAATGTTAATAACTTGATTTTGAATACATTAAAGGGTTTTCTATATTTGTGTATCACTAACTAACTAAATGATTTTCTTAAACACAAACACTATGAATGCATTTAGTTTCCCTCTAGAAAAAGTATTATCAAATACTAGTTTTGATTCGGCAATTGAAACCAAAGCCCATCTATCTAATAACATGGTTAAAATGTTCAATACTTTAAAAGAGTATGACATTGTACTTAATTATGTTTATCCTTAAATTTTAAACTGATGTTAATTATTATTCTAACATCAATTTATTTATGGTTTACCAAGAAAAAACCAAAATCGGTTTGATAACCATAAAATAAAGATATGTTTTCAAAATTGATTCAATAACATATAGTTAAAGAGGAATCAAATTTAAATTTGAAAACTAACACTTTTTTAAAATGTTAAACATTTTAAAATACACTCCATTTGTCATTATGAATTTGGCTAAATTTACGCTTAGTTTACAGCCTAATCAACAATGCAATTTAAGCTTACATTATTATTATTTTATTCAATCTCTTCGCTTTTTAGTCAAAGCTTAGAAAAAAAAATTCATGTATCGTTAATTGATTCGAAAATTAAAATTGATGGTAATTTGGATGAGGATGCATGGCACAAAGCAAAACTAAGTTCTGATTTTTTTGAGTATTTCCCTTCAGACAGTATCACAGCGCAACAGCAATCTGAAATCAAAATGCTTTTTGATGAAAAATATCTGTATGTTGGAATTAAAGTCAATGCTTTAGATAACAACTTTATTATTCCTTCATTAAGAAGAGATTTTAGTGCCGGAGGTAACGATAGTATGACTTTAATATTTGACACGTTTAATGACGGAACTAATGCGTTTATTTTTGGATCAAATCCAGCAGGAGTACAAAGGGAAATGTTATTAAGTAATGGTGGAGGCAACCCAAGAGATTTCAATATGGCTTGGGATACAAAATGGTTGTGTGAATCGCAGATCGGAGCAAATTATTACACTACAGAATGGGCAATTCCATTATCTGCTTTTAAATTTAAAGAGGGAGAAATACAATGGCGATTTAATGCCTACCATTTCGATACGCAATTTAATGAAATAAATACTTGGGTTGATATTCCCCAAAATCAGTTCATTTTCAACATGGCTTACATGGGGGATATGATTTTTGAACGTCCTTTAGGAAAAGTTAAAACTCCAATTTCGTTAATACCATATGTTAATGCATTTCAAGGAAAAGATTACACTGATAATACTGAAGTTAAAGATTTTAAGTTTGGTGGAGACGCAAAATTTACAATTGCAAACAGCTTAAATGTTGATTTAACTGTTAACCCTGATTTTTCTCAAGTAGAAGTGGATCAACAAATAACCAATCTTTCAAGATTTGAAATTTCATTGCCAGAGAGAAGACAATTTTTTATAGATAATGGTGATTTATTTGACAATCTTGGTAACCGAAGAGACGCTAATCCATTTTTTTCTAGACGTATCGGTATAGCTACAGACAAAGACGGTAATACGATTGAAAATAGAATTAATGCCGGAGCGAAACTCAGTGGTAAAATCAATAAAAATCTAAGAATAGGTTTTCTAAACATGCAAACCGATGAAGATGTTAATAATGAAATTGCAGCCAGTAATAACACTGTTCTAACACTTCAGCAAAAGCTATTCAAGCGTTCTAACTTGAATATCATGTTTATAAATAAACAAGCTACAGCTGATTATGATTTTCTAGAACAAACAAATCGTTACAACCGAGTTATTGGTTTAGATTACAATTTAGCCTCTGAAGATAATACCTGGACAGGTAATTATTATATCCACAAATCGTTTTCACCAGATAACAATGAACGTTCACTATCTGCTGGGACCAGTACTACGTTTTCAGATAGAAATTGGAATATCAGGTTAAGTGGCGTATACATTGGTGAGAATTTTAGAAGTGATTTAGGGTTTATAAGACGAACTGATATAATAAAAATGAATCCTAGTTTTGAATATACATTTAGGCCTAACAATAAAATAGTTCAGCGTCATGGTTTAGAATTTATCCCCATTATACTATGGCGTCCCTCACTAAATATGCAACGTTCTGACTATATTTTTATTAGTCGTTACAATATTAGTTTTCAAAATAACAGTCAAATTTCAGCAGAGCTAAAAAACGAATACACTTTTTTATATGACACCTTTGACCCTACGGGATCGGAAAATGGCAAACCACTACCCTCCGATACAGGTTACCATTATAACACGGTCGAATTACAATACGAATCAGACCGAAGAAAAACTGTTTCTTACGAGCTAACTCCAAGTTATGGTGGATTTTACAACGGTACTAAATTTTCATTTGAAGGTCAAGTCTCAGTGAGACTGCAACCTCATTTTAGAGCTTCAATGCAACTAAACTATGATCAAATAGATTTAGCACCAAGTTATCCCGATGCTAAAATTCTATTATTGGGTCCGAGATTTGATATCACTTTTAATAAAAAATTATTTTGGTCTACATTTATTCAATACAGTAACCAAAGAGAAAATTTAAGTATTAATTCCAGATTACAATGGCGATTTGCCCCATTATCAGATTTATTTTTGGTATATAATGACAATTATAATACTACGAACCCTTTTATTCCTAAAGTGCGCTCCTTTAATTTAAAACTGACGTATTGGTTAAATATTTAATACCAAACAACTTTATAACTAATTTGTAACTATAATTTTCTTAACCACCTCTTGTTGGTTTGTACTTATTCTAATAAGGTAAGTGCCATTGTATAGTGTTTCAGTATTGAAATAACCTAAAGTGCTTCCTTTTGGAATTTTTGAGCTCATAATTAATTTTCCATTAATATCGGTTAATTGAATATTTACAACTTCAGTAACCAAATACTCTAGCTGAATAGCTACCAATGAAGACGTTGGGTTGGGTACTATTGATACCGACCTATTTAACAAATCAAAAGTAGGGGAATTTAATGTATACACTGTAGTTGATTCTGAAACTGAATTAACTTTTCTGTTTTCGTAATTCCCATAATAAGTAGGCCCTAAAGCGTACGGGTAAGCAGAATTCCAGTTTTCATCGACAGTACAAAAATAAGCATAGGTGCCATTTGGATATTCCGGTGTAATACACCAACGCCCATTATGTTCGTCTAAATAATCAGGTTCATTATGATTTATAAACTCATAATCTTCTCTAAAGTAACCCAGAAAGAAAGTCTCCTCCTGCCCTGCTTTGGGTCCATTAGGAATGGTATACACATAACCAATATCAGGACCATTAGTACGAGTAGTAATATTTTTAAGCTGATAACTTGATTTCATGCGGACTATCTCACCTGTTCCATCGGTATTTTTATAAGCATACGCACCATAAATTGGAAATCCATCATAGGCAAAACCAATTAAAGGCGCATGGGTATTGGGATCTATAGCATACAAGCCCTCAGCATCATAAATATTACAAATATCCGAAACGACGTCTTGGTCCAGTTTAAATGCAGAGGGGTTTTGATGGTGGTGATAATTACCTTGTGCTGGATGCCCCTTTGAACAATCAAATCCACCCATCTCTGCAAGAATGGCGTCTCTGGTCCAATCCATCTGATTAAAATTACCTGAACATTGAGGGTTTCCTGGGCCTCCACACAACCTGTTCATAGAATCATCCCAAGCCACACCATCTCTGTAATCAAATAAAGCTACTCCATTTATAAAAACGCCAATATTCCCTCCACGTGTTTTTGTTTTAACACCAGTGTTTTCTTGTGGTTCTAGAGGTATTTTAAAAATAGCATTTTGACCCTCAGCATTTGAAGGGTTATTATCTAAAAAAGGCCCGGTTGGATACGATGGAACACCTTCTGTTGTTATATAAACAAAATCATCTGAATATTCTACTTTTTGACAATTTACTAAGGTATTGTTATCAACTAATGTTGGATTACCTGATATGTAATACTTACCCGTCTCTGTAGTGTTTTGAAGCCATGAAGTAATGGCTGGGTGGGTTTGTGAAAAAATAGAACCTGTTAAGGATAATAAGAATAGAAGTAATACATTTTTCATAATTAATTGAAGTTAGTTTTTTGAATGTTATAAAGTGCTTTCGGATATTGATGAGCTGTATTGAATACGAATGAAGTGTCATTTAAAGTTAAAAGAAAAGCTGTAAGGTTAATTTTATCTTCATGACTTAATTTAAATGATTTTTTTAAGTCTTTAGAGAGTATTACATTTTTCGTGTCCAACGTATTATAATGATTCATTACCTCCTTGAGATATCTGTATCGTCCATCATGCATATAAGGATAGGTAAAGCTTAAATTTCTTAAACTTGGTACTTTGAATAACAAAGCGTCTGCTTCATTTTTTGTTATCTCAAAGCGTCCATAATCTAATAATTTTGAATCTATAGTTAAACCATTGTTTTTATATTCATAGGAACTAAAAAGAGGAGCTTTATGACAACTATTACAATGCTTTTCAAACAAATTTAAACCTTTATGCTCTTTGGGATTTAAGTTAACCTCTCCCCTCAAAAACTGGTCATATTTAGAGTTGGCAGAAATTAAAGTAAGCTGGAATTGAGATAGCGCTTTTAAGACATATTCACCGGTAATAATAGAATCATTGAAAGCCGCTTTAAACCAATCTAAATAGAGTGGTTCTTGATTTAACTTTAATACAACCTCTTGTATAGACGATCCCATTTCATCTGAGTGAGAAATTGGCGCTAGTGGTTGCATATCAAGATGATGTACAGCACCATCCCACATAAAGGAATTTTGCCAAGCCAAATTAAATAATGCAGGAGCATTACGCCTACCTTGAATATCATTAATGCCATGACTTAAATTGTGATCTGTGTGGGCAAAAGCATTATATGAAGAATGACATGAAGCGCAAGAAATAGAATTATTTTTAGATAAACGGGTATCATAAAACAGCATACGTCCCAAAGCAATCTTTTTATCTGATAATTGATTTGAATTAAAATCATAAACCGGTTTGGGAAAATAAGAAGGAAAAGACAGATTAGTAGATCTGAAACCAAGCAAAATGGTAACAACACAGAAAACAAATACTATTTTTAACCAATACAGTTTCATAACTAACGAAAACTCTTTTTAAAATTTGAGGATAACTCTACTGCAGTTACTCCAGGAGACAAAACCATTAAATCTTTATTAAAATCTATTAAATTTAAAAACCTATCCATATCAATAACTATTGGTTGATTCTTTAATTTAGAAAGACTAATGTTTTGAGAAGTATTCACTGGAGGTTCAAATCCACCAATATGATACTTAAAAACTTTAACTCCATCATCATTGGAATAAATAACACCCTCAATTTTTATGTTAATATAACCCGTATTCCAGGTCCAATACATCCCCTTTAAAGGATCTAAATCTCCACCTCTAACACCGTCTAAATTTGTTTGTTTATCTATGCCTATATTGAATTGAATCTCATCAAAATCCTCTAATTTAGTTTGTAATATCAAAGACTCCGGATTACTTAAATCAACCAAATGATATCGCTTTGCTGGGGATTCAAATAAACTATCATTTTTAAATATTAAAGGGTCTGAGATATAAAACTTAATTTTTGAAAAAACTATGCTATCATTTAGTTCTCGTAAAGCATATTTTTTATCTAACAACAGGACAGTGTCATGAATTTGAAACTGGATAGTGTTCTTTTTAAAATCCAATACTTGTGAAAATAATGAGAAATTACATAATAAAATTAAATTGAATATAAAACGCATTACTAATTAGATTAAAATTGAAAAAGAAAGTTTAAACAAAACAATAAAAAGATAAATTAAAACCAATAAACTACATAAATAGTCTATTCATCTAATTGTATCGTATCTGTATTAGTTATATCATTTTCTTTACCTGTGTATTGAAAGTACAAAATTTATTTAATCATTCAATCAATTTAAAATTATGATAAATTATATTTCAATTTTTGCGCTTCTAATCACTTTAGCTCTCATTAATGTGTATTTATTCAAATTAATTTCTGATCAAAAAAAGAGATAACTAAGATTATATGAGTTATAAAAAATGCATAGCAATTATTGTTTTAATATTTGGAAATCTGTTGATGCATGGTCAAAGTCAAAACCATGTGAATAATGAAATAAATAATTTTGTTCATGAAACTTTAGATGTCCAATCCCCAGTTTTTGAAGCACTTGATAATGAAATGTATGATGAATTTATTGAAGATCTTAATGAAGTAAATACAACAAAACGTCATGTAGTAAATGACTTATATATAATGACATACAATAAATCAGCTGTTAATGTTTTATTTAAATCTGGTAACACATCAATAAGATTTGATGATGAATCTGTAAAAACTTTAAATGAGGCATTAAACACAGAATAAGTTAAGTAAGTAGGTTAATAAGTAGGTTGATTAAGAGGGTCTCTTCGGAGCCCTCTTTTTCTATCTAAAAATAACAATAAATTGCTGATATTTTAGATATTAATCTAGATCCAGAAATTGCTTTAGATAGACAAAGTATTTTACCACTTATAAAAGGAGAAAACTTTACACGTAATAATGCTTTACATTTTGCTTTTGGTTCTCAGTTAGCACTACAAGACGGTCAATACATTAAATACAGTTATCTATACCAATTCTTTGAACAAAGGACTTTATATAATGAATGTAACTATTGAAGATCAAACGCAAGGGTTTAAAATTTTAAAGCAGTAAATACCATAATATATAAAACTTTAAGCACACCTAAGGGTGTGCTTTTTTATTTTAATCAACTAATTTACAGTTAATTAAATAACATAACACAAATTCAACTTGGTTTGGAAAACTAATTTATATTACAACTTGATGTAATTGTGTCAATTAAATCCTGAAGCGTAGCATCTGTTTTAATATTTGATATAAATTGACAACTGGTTTTTATATAACTCTTCTAAATTGCTTAAAAATAATACCAGACATGAATACATTCAGAATTCTTTTTTTAATAACATGGTGCATTACGTTTAATAATTATGCTCAAAAGCAACCCAATATCATTTTAATGATGGCCGATGACCTAGGTTGGGGTGATACAGGTTATAATGGAAACGATGTTATATTGACACCACATTTAGATCAAATGGCAAAAGAAGGCATACAATTTGATCGATTTTATTCAGCATCAGCGGTTTGTTCTCCTACTCGAGCTAGTTTTCTTACAGGTCGCAACCCTTACAGAACAGGAGTTTTTTCAGCTAATAGAGGTATTTTAAGACCAGAAGAGACAACCATTTCTGAGCTGCTTCAAAAAGAAGGTTATGTAACTGGACATTTCGGAAAATGGCATTTGGGAACCTTTACGCATACAGAAAAAGATGCCAACCGCGGAAGACCCGGAAATTTAAAAGAATATAACCCGGCAAGTTTACACGGATACGATGTGGTCTTTGCTACAGAGTCTAAAGTGCCTACATACAACCCTATGCAACATCCTGGAGGAAAACCTTACGGCACCAGTTACTGGAATGAGAAGAACGAAAAAGTAACAGATAATATGAATGGTGATGACAGTAGAGTCATCATGGATCGTGTAATTCCATTTATAAAGGAAGCCAACAGTAAAGGAAAACCTTTTTTAGCAATAGTTTGGTTTCATGCACCACATAAACCTTGTGTTGCCGGACCAAAACATTTAAAATTATACGAAGGACAGTCTGAATCCATGAAACATTATGCGGGGTGTATAACCGCTATGGACGAACAAATTGGTCGTTTACGTGCAGAATTAAAGCATATTAAAGCAGACACCAATACCATTCTCACATTTTGTTCAGATAATGGTCCCGAGAATGGTAACCCTGGAATCACAGGGGGGTTTAAAGCAAGAAAACGATCGCTTCACGAAGGAGGGATTAGAGTTCCTGGTTTATTAGTTTGGCCTAATGCTGTAAAAAAAGGATTTAAAACAACAACACCAGCATTTACTTCAGACTACCTTCCAACTATTGCTGATATTTTAGATATCAAATTGGATTCGAAAATAACTATTGATGGACAAAGTATATTACCAATTATAAAAGGGCAATCAATGAATAGAACAAATAGTTTAACATTTGCTCACAGTTCACAACTAGCTCTACAAGATGGTAAATATAAGTTGTATGCAGATTCACAAGTCTATGAGCTTTATGACATGCATACCGATTCTCTTGAAACAACAAATATCATAAATAATCACCCTGAACTGGCCCAAACCTACAAGTCCACCTACACCAATTGGATTAATAATGTGAAATCTAGCTTTAATGGGGATGAATATGGCACTGAAACGGTTGAAAAATTAAACCAAAAATGGATGTCACCTCTTGAAAAAGTGAGTAAAAAGAAAAAAGGCTCAAATACCAAAAAAGGGAATAGCAAAGGTAAAAAATCCAAAAAAAAGTCAGAGACACCATCGAATTAAAGAAAAAATATTTTGAAATAAATAAAAATCCCTAAAGTATATTATTTACTGTAGGGATTTTTTTTATGATATAAACTCCTATAAAATTTACGGATTTGCCCTATTGGTAATCAATCAATTTAATATAGCTTAGTAAGACAGATATGTCAAATATATGATTATGAGTAATTACCGCGTCAACATAAATAATTTATTTTGGATTAGTTTTTTGTGTCTCATAATAAGTCTCACTTTTAAACTTGTGATGAAAATCAAATTGTATCCTCAGATAATAAACAGCTGTTATCAAATTTTAAAAGTACCACTTATATCAATTCAGTTCCTATTGTTAGTATTATCATTCATATTGATGACAAGTAATTCTCAAAAATCACGATTAAAATATCTTAGTATTATCATATTGTGTTGTTCATTCTTATTAAAAGCCTTATAATTCTTATACGCATTTAAAACTATTTTATTTAATAGCATTTTTGTAATATAGCTAGAGAATAATTCAGTACATAAAAATAACGCTATGAAAAGATATGTATACCACGTTTTTGGATTAATGAGTCTGGTATTGTTTTTAAATTGTGGGACTAAAACACCTTCCGCCTCATTAACAAGTAAAAATTCAAAACTAACAACAAAACAACTTGGAGAAACCATAACCTCCGATGAATTAAAAGAGCATCTTTACATTTATGCATCTGATGAATTTGAGGGAAGAGAAACTGGAACTGAGGGGCAGAAAAAAGCTGTTAATTATTTAAAATCTAATTATGAAAAATTAGAAATCTCAGGAGCTTTAGCTGATGAATCTTATTTCCAAAAAGTGCCGCTTAAATATCTAAAATCGTCTTCGGCAGCGCTAAGTCTTAATGATGAAACCTACATTGAATTCAAAGATTATGTGCTTATAAATGGTGTTGCTTCTCAAAACTTCGTAACCTCAGAAATTGTTGATTTAGGATATGGGATTGAATCAAACAATTACTCTGATTACGAGGGCCTTAACGTTAAAGATAAAGTAGTTCTCATCAAGGCTGGAGAACCTATCGATAAAAATGGTAATTATACAGTAAATGATAGTAAAGAAGTATCTGTTTGGGGAAGCCCATCAGGATTTAATGAAAAGTTGAATTTGGCGATTAAAAAAGGGGCTAAAGCTGTATTCTTAAACGATGATAAAATTTTACCCAGATATGCTGCTTATCTAAAACGTAAATCTCAGAGTGAAGGCAGTATGGTCTTAGCAACATCAAAAATTACAACACCCAAGTTCTTGATAAATAAAACGCTATATAACCAATTTAAATCATATGGTAATCTTAAATTGGAAATCAAGAATCAATCTATCGCAGTAGATTCTGAAAATGTAGCTGCTTTCGTTAAAGGAAGTACTTACCCAGATGAAGTTATTGTTGTCTCAGCGCATTTAGACCATGAGGGCGTAAAAGACGGTAAAGTATACAATGGCGCAGATGACGATGGTTCAGGAACTGTAGCTATTCTAGAAATTGCAGAAGCTTTTAAAACCGCTGTTAAAAACAATCAGAGGCCTAAGCGTTCTGTTCTATTTTTACATGTAACAGGTGAAGAAAAAGGTTTATTGGGTTCACAATACTATACAGATTTTGATCCACTGTTCCCAATTGAGAACACCGTAGCCAATCTAAATATCGATATGATAGGCAGAACAGATCCAAAAAGAGATGGTGATAGAAATTATATTTATTTAATTGGAAGTGACAGACTAAGTACAGAACTTCATGATTTGTCTGAGTATGTAAATAAAAGCTTTACTAACATTACGTTGGATTATACTTACAACGCACTTACAGACCCAAATAGGTTTTACGAACGCTCTGATCATTATAACTTTGCTAAGTATGACATCCCAGTAATATTTTATTTTAATGGCACCCATGATGATTACCACCAGCCATCAGATACGCCAGATAAAATTCAATATGACCTTTTGCAAAATAGAACCAGACTTGTCTTTTATACGGCATGGGAAATAGCCAATAGAGACAAGCGTCTCGTTGTTGATAAACCCACATTAAAATAAAAAAAGCCTCTCAAAATGAGAGGCTTTTTTATAATGCTAAAACAGAATTTTCATCACAAGCGTAGTCGTTCCAGGTGTAGGAATCTGCATCGTTTTGATTCAGATAGGTACCATCAACAAAATAACGATACTCATGTTTAGTTTCTGTAGATAAATCAACAGTGCCTTTAAAACTACCGTTCTTTAATTTTTTTAGAACAGTGTGTTTTGTATCCCAATTATTAAAACTCCCAACAACAGATACAGAAGCTGCAGTTTTGTCGTCAAATGAAAAGGTTACTTTACAAACTGGTTTACTTTTTAAAAATTGTTTTTTAATAGCCATAATAAGGATTTTTTAGTTGGTTAAAATTAATGAAGTATCCCTTGTGCAGCAATTAATACATATTAAAAATAGGTTACCTAAAGTATTTTTGACAAAACAATAATTTAACACATTTCATCCTAACAAATTCGCATTCTAAAACATCTAATTTTTAGATTATCGTATTTTAAAAACGTGAATTTCCTCAAAATTATGGTCTACTTTTAAGGAAAATTCGTCAGTATTAAATTGATCTTTTGAGATAACCTCTTTATCAATTTCAATATGACCAACATCAAAAGGTAAACCATGTAAAACAACTTTGAAGGTTGTGTAAGGCGGTTCAAACTTTCCTTTTTTGTGTTGTTTAATAATAAGCTCATCGGTTTTGCCGCGTAACTTGAAAGTCCTCAAATTATAACGCCCTTTAATGTAATCATAACCATCATGAGCATCGTCAAAGAAAACAGAATCTTCATTTTCTGAGCTATAATATACATCTAAAGTAACCTCTTCAATGACCTTCTCTCCAACATACTGTTGAATAGGAAATTTGGGTATCACAGCCCCTTCTTTAATAAAAATAGGCATAGTATCTAAATCAGCATCAACCCATAGTTCTCTGCCGCCTTCTATAAGCTCATCAGTCCATAAGTTAAACCACTTTCCTCTAGGCACATACATGCGTCTCCCTTTAGCATTAGGCTCATTAATAGGACAAACTAAAATTTTGTCACCATAAATAAATTCATCAGTTCTATAATGAGTTTGATGATCTTCTTGATCGAATAAAACCAAAGGTTTGATTAATGGCGTACCTTCATCTATGTACTTCCAAAAAGCAGTATATAAGTATGGTAATAAGGTGTAGCGTAATTCAATAAATTTCTTCACAACATCAGTGATGCTTCTATCAAAAGACCAAGGTTCTTGATCGCCGTGATCTCCAGAAGAATGCACACGACAAAAAGGGTGGAATACACCTAATTGTATCCACCTTGCATACAACTCGCCTTGAGGTTGTTCTGCAAATCCACCTATATCACTTCCTGCAAAAGAGAATCCTGACATGGCCATACGTTGGGCTTGAATATTGGCAATCCATAAATGTTCCCAAGTCGCCACATTATCACCTGTCCATGTTGACGTATAACGTTGAGTTCCAGAGTAAGCAGCACGTGTAATCACAAAAGGCCGTTTAGGATATGCAAAGCGCTTTAAACCTTGATAGGTGGCTCTAGCCATCTGCATCCCATAAATATTATGGGCTTTACGATGACTACATGGATTTCCATCATAATCATGTCTAACATCGTCTGGAAATGTTTTGTTTGGCACTTCCATAACGGCAGGTTCATTCATATCATTCCAGACTCCTTTAACACCAATCTCCTCAATAAGCTCCTTAAATAAATCAGACCACCAATCTCTAACTTCAGGTCTTGTGAAATCAGGAAAATAACATTCTCCTGGCCACACTTTCCCTTTCATATAAGGCCCGTCAGCGCGCTTACAGAAATAGTCTTTTTCTAATGCCTCCTTAAAAACACTATATTCTTTATCAATTTTGATACCTGGATCGATAATAACAACGGTCTTAAAACCCTCGTTTGAAAGCTCTTTTACCATGCGCTTTGGATCCGGGAAATGAGATTTACTCCACGTAAAACATCTAAAACCTTCCATATAATCGATATCCAAATAAATAGCATCACATGGTATTTTTAAATCCCTAAATTTTGAGGTAATTGCTTTCACATTACTCTCTGGATAGTAACTCCATTTACATTGGTGAAATCCAAGAGCCCATAACGGAGGAAGTTGATGCGGTTTACCGGTTAAGTCCGTATAATTAGCAACAACATCGTTCATTTTTGGACCATAAATAAAATAATAATTCATTTCACCACCTTGAGCCCAAAAACTAGTGACATTGCGTCGCTCATTGGCAAAATCAAAATAAGAACGAAAAGTGTTATCAAAGAAAATACCGTAGGCCTTATCATTGTTTAGTCCTGTAAAAAAAGGTATCGCTTTGTAAATAGGATCGGTATCCTTTCCAAAGGCGTAAGAATCAGTCACCCAATTCTCAAAACGCTTCCCTTTCAAATTTAAATGACTGGGTTTATCTCCTAAACCATAAAAACTTTCACCGCCGTGAGATACTTTGCTCATTTTAACAATATCTCCGCCAAACTGGTAACTTTCTTCCCAATGAAAACCTAATTCATCTTCGTTAATTATACTTCCATCTGCAGCATCACATATAATAACTTTCAAATTTGCTTTATATATTTTACAAATAAGCTTGACTGTAGATACTATGTAAACATCATCTTCTTCATCAATATCAAGACGATTATATCCAGTACTTGCATATTTGGTTATGGCATAGGAAAAATCATTTTCGAATTTTCCAGTGGTAGTATATCTAAATCTTATAACACTATCCCTAAGAATACGCATTTGTAAAACCACATCATTTTCTGTGTAAAAAAAAAGGGTGTCAACATCTTTTGTGAATGCTATAATTCGTGATGGAAATAAATTTCCTTTTTGTTCTAGTTCAGTATTAATGATCATAATCTAAGATTATTAACTGTTATTAAATGTATTTTAAGACGACGAGTCCTAATGGTGGTAAAGTTAATTGAACTGAATGATTTCTAAAATGGTGAGGCGTATCACGTACAGTTAGTGTATTGTTTTTATAGTCTCCTGTGCCTGAATAGATAGGTGAATCACTGTTAAAAATTTCTTTAACCTTACCAGGTGAAGATAACCCAACACAATAATTTTGCCTAGGAATCTCTGTCATGTTAGCAATTATAATAAGATGATCTTTTTCAGATTGCCCTTTTCTAATAAATGCCAAGACGGAATTCTCAGCATCGTTGTAATCTATCCATTCAAATCCTTCATTTGAAAATTGCTTTTCATGTAAGGCCGGTTGAGATTTGTATAGAGCGTTTAAATCGCGAATTAAATGCTGCACACCTTTATGAACATCATATTGAAGTAAATGCCAGTCAATGCTGGATTGAAAATTCCATTCCTCGCCTTGTCCTATTTCATTACCTTGAAATAATAATTTGGCTCCTGGATGGGTAAACATATAACTGTATAGTAATCTCAAATTTGCAAAACGTTGCCATTCATCACCAGGCATTCTTCCTAAAATAGAGCGTTTACCATAAACCACTTCATCATGAGATAAAGGAAGCATGAAGTTTTCAGAAAAAGCATACGTCATACTGAAAGTAATATCATTTTGATGGTGTTTCCTGTATACTGTTTCTTTGGCATAAAATTGTAATGTATCATGCATCCAACCCATCATCCACTTCATCCCAAAACCTAGTCCCCCATCATATATAGGTCGGGAAACTTTGTCAAAAGAAGTGGACTCTTCTGCAATGGTTTGTACATCTGGAAATAACTTGTATACTTCTTCATTAAGCGCTTTTATAAATGAAATCGCTGCTAAATTTTCACGCCCACCATAAATATTTGGTTCCCACTCTCCTTCTTCTCTTGAATAATCGAGGTATAACATTGAAGCCACAGCATCAACTCGTAAACCATCAACATGAAAATGATGTAACCAAAAAATAGCATTACTAATTAAAAAAGAACGTACCTCATTACGTTCATAATTAAAAATCAAACTTTTCCAGTCGGGGTGATATCCTTTTCTTCGGTCTGGGTGTTCATATAAATGACTACCATCAAAATTACCTAAACCATGAGCATCTTCTGGGAAGTGAGATGGTACCCAATCTAAAATAACACCTATACCTGCCTCGTGAAATGCATCAATTAATGATTTCAAATCTTGAGGAGAGCCAAAACGAGAACTTGGAGCATAATAACCCGTTAACTGATATCCCCAGGAAGGATCGTAAGGATACTCCATTATGGGCATAAATTCAACGTGAGTGAATCCCATCTCTGAAACATACGGCACCAATGTCTTTTTTATATCATCATAACTTAATCGGCTTCCATTTTCCCCTTTCCTCCAGGAATCTAAATGCACTTCATATACCGAAAAAGGACTAGATAAACTATTATTTTGCTTTCGTTTAAGCATCCAGTCGTTGTCTTTCCAATCGTAGTTTTGTTCCCACACAATGGAAGCAGTTTTTGGAGGAAGCTCACAACGGTAAGCATAAGGATCAGCTTTCTCTAAAATAGTATCATCCACATTACTGTGAATGCTGTATTTATATACTGAACCTTTACCAACATGGGGGATAAAACCCTCCCAAATACCACTGGAATCCCACCTAACTTCCAAAGGGGAAGCAGCAGCATCCCAATAATTAAAATCTCCAATAACAGAAACAGACTTGGCGCTTGGGGCCCAAACAGAAAAGTACGTACCACTAACTCCATCTAAAGTGGTGATATGAGCACCAAACTTTTCAAATAATCTGAAGTGTTTCCCCGATTTAAATAATGAAATATCAAAATCTGTAAATAAACTATATGATAAAACTTTTGACATGATTTAGTAAAGGTATTTATAATAATCTTGAACAGAGTTTTCCCAAGTAAAACGTTCTTTTTTAGCTGATTTGCATATAGTCTTCCATTGAGTTTTGTCGTTAAAAAACAACTCTACAGCATTTTTAAATTGGTAAATAAATTGTTGTTCTTTATCATGATAAGTTGCCCCATCAAAACAAAACCCATTTTCAAGATGTTTAACGGTATCTTTTAAACCTCCTGTGTTGTGAACCAAACAGGGTTGACCATTACGCATGGCTAACATCTGACTGATACCACAAGGTTCAAACAAACTTGGCATTAAATAAAGATTAGCCTCTTGATACAGTGAGTCTATAACCTCTTCAGATTGTCCATTAATAAAGATAAAATTATCATAATTGTAACTAACGTCTCTAAAAAAAGCTTCATAGTCTGGATTACCAGTACCTAGCAAAAAATAATATCCATCATAATCTTTAAGATGGTCTAAAATTTTATATAAAATTTGAGGATTGTTTTTGAAAAAGAAAAACTTTTGCTCAGTAAGTCTTGCTATACTAGTACATATAAATTTTGGCTTCTTTTTAAACAGATTTGAAATTTTATCTCCTGTATGAACCAAAAATTTAGATTTGTAATCTTTTGCAGGTTCTAGTAACCATCTGAAACTTGCCTTGACACAATTTAATAACAACATTCCTTTCTCTGAGGTGTTGAATGCTTTATAATTAACGCCATTTAATATTCCAAAAAGTTTATTTTGGTCATCGGCTTGTTTTAAATCATTCTCTAAACCTTCACCACCAATAAATACTGGCCAATTACTAGGTTTTTGAATATCCGTTTTATAAGCATCTGAAACCGTATGTACCCGATCCGCTAAACGTATTCCTGTAGCCATAAGATTAATACAATCTTCATATCGGTTGTCTTTTAATTTTTGGTAAGCATAATTTACCCCCGGAAAAAAAGCACTAACTGAAGAAAAATTGTGATCAAAAGGACGAATACCTTGAATAGCTAAATTGTGAATAGTAAAAACATATTTGATGCTTTTTAATGAGGCATAAGAAGGATGATATGCTTTTAAAAACAATAAAAAACTGGTGTGCCAATCGTGTAGATGAGCCACGTGTATTTTTCCAAAAACATCATCCTTAATAGCCTGAGCCACTGCTACTGAAAATAGAGAAAACATGCAAGCATCTTGAAAAAAAGGCTGTTCAGGATCATCAAAATATATGTGAGCAATATCACCTGATTTAATTTCAGAATGATGAATAACATAATGACGTATACCCGCTACTGTTTTCTTAGGGGCAACCTCAAATAATTCAGCTTGGTAATCTACACCACGATAGCTAAAATGTAATGTTGTGATAAATGTTTGACTCAAATGCAATCGGGAATATGATGGGGTTACCACATGAACCAAATCGCCTTTAGCTGCAATTTGCCTGGGAACATCTCTTATAACATCACCCATACCTCCTGCTTTGCAACCATTAATTGCATCGTTTTCAGCTGAAACAAACAAAAAGTTTTTCATAAGTAGTATTGTTAGTTCGCCGCCAAAATTAAAAAAAACACTCCCAAATACAGATTAAATCTTAGTTAAGTATGCATTATTATCAATAGTTCAAATATTACATTTTATAAATATCTAATTCTCAAAAAAATGATGCACAAATTACATATTAATATTCTACAAATTGGATATTCCATTTTACAAAAAAATTAGATACAACTTAACCATTAGTTAGTCTGATTAAAATAACAATTAATCTGTATTAATAAGCGTTTTAACCACTAAAAAATTACCAACCGTCTAATTTAAAGTGATTTATAACATAATTTTAGGTTAATTGAATAACTTTAATGTACCTAGTTCTTTATTAATTTAACATGCTCAAACACCTAAATTATACCAAAACATCGGCCTGCTTATTGAAGTTTGCTGTATTTATATTGCTGTTTTTTTTTGAACACGCCTTGTTAGCTTACACAGGCCCAGAATATTCCTTTTCCACACCGCCTCAAATTTCACTTATTGGTGACGACCCTCAAATCATAGAAGTCTTTTCAGACTATATAGAATTAGGTGCTAGCGCAACTGATGCTGAAGATGGAACCATAGACCCATCCAATATTAGTATAGACACATCAGGTCTTCCAAATGCTGGAATCGCTATGGGTGCTCTAGGTGACTTTATTGTAACTTACACTGTCCAAGATTTAGATGGTAATGAGACACAGGTAGATAGAGTAATTAGAATTATTGATAGTACACCTCCTGAAATCATTCTTCTAGGAGATGATCCCTTAAATATTGAGGTTAACAACCCTTACGTTGAACCAGGTGCTTCAGCAACCGATAACTTTGATGGAAACATAACCGGAACGTTAAACATTAATTCAAGTTTTGTTAATACTGCAGTTTTAGGAACCTATTTTGTAACTTATAATATTACAGACAACGCTTCCAACAATGCAATCGAAGTTGTCCGAACAGTTAATGTTGTAGATACCACCAAACCTATCATAACTATAACAGGTGATACGAGTATTATTCATGAAGCCAAAACCCCTTACAACGATCAAGGAGCAACTGCATTAGACAATTACGATGGTGATATTAGTAATGCCCTAAATATTCAAAATAGTGTTAATGCTTATCAAAAAGGAACCTACACCGTAACTTTTAATGTTTCAGACAACAACAGTAATTCAGCTATTGAAAAAATAAGAACAGTAAATGTTGTAGACACTACTGTGCCTGTTATTAACTTAGTTGGTAATCCAACGATATCTATAAATCAAGGTAGCGTTTATAACGATGCAGGTGTAACTGCATTTGATAATTACGATGGAAACATTACAAATTCTGTGATATCTAATACTGTTGATACCAATATCATAGGTACTCAAATCATTTATTACGATGTTACTGATGCCTCTGGCAATAATGCTATACAAGTAACGAGAACAGTTACTATCAATGATATTAGCATTCCTGAAATTACATTACAAGGAAGCAATCCGCTCTACCTTAATCAAAATGAAAGTTTTAACGAACCGGGCTTCAGCGCTATAGATAATTTTGATGGTGATCTAACGCAAAGTGTTAATGTACTAGGGTTTTTAGACATAGCCACAACAGGAACTTACACCAAAACTTATGATGTATCTGATAATGCTGGCAATATGGCAATTCAAAAAACACGAACTGTAATTGTAAATGACAATACCGCTCCTGTTATTTATCTTGTTGGTGACCCAGTGATTAATGTTAATGAAGATACCAGTTTTTCAGACCCAGGAGCTACTGCTACAGATAATTTTGATGGAAACATAGATCCAGCTAACATCTCTGCATTATCTAATATAGATATAAACACCCCCGGTAATTATGTTATAACATATAATACTCAAGACAATGCTGGAAATCCTGCAACACCTGTTGAACGGGTTGTTGTTGTTAATGACGTAACCCCTCCAGATATTACACTTCTTGGGGATAACCCGTTAAATATAAACCAAAATTCACCTTACAATGAAGCTGGTGCAACAGTTTTAGATAATAAGGATGGAAATATTTCTAATCAAATCCAAATATCTGGTGTAGTAGATAACACTACTGCTGGAACCTATTACAGATTTTATAATATCACTGATGCTGCAGGGAACAATGCAGATCAACTAATAAGAACAATTAATGTTATTGATACAACAGCTCCAGTTATAACAATTAATGGTGATTCAGAAATTGATGTGAATCAAGGAGCGATATACACTGACCAAGGAGCTACTGCTACAGATAATTTTGATGGTGACATCTCTGCAAACATTGTAACTTCTAATCCCGTTGATCCTAGTATAATTGGAAGTTATACTGTTACCTATCAGGTTTCAGACAGCCAAAACATTCCTGCGATACCTAAAACAAGAATTGTTAATGTAAATGATGCTACTTCTCCGGTTTTAAGTCTAGTAGGATCTTCTCCAACTTATGTCACCCAGTTTGCAGTTTACAATGAGCAAGGAGCCACAGCCACCGATAATAATGACAATATTAGCAGTAGTGCAATATTGATTTCCGGGAATGTAGACGAAACTATAGCCGGTTCCTATACCATTTATTACAATGTGTCAGATAATGCAGGAAATCCCGCTATAGAAATAACCAGAACCGTAATAGTTACAGATGCTGAAGCCCCCGTTATAACACTTAATGGTGCAGATTATATTACAATCAATCAGGGAGAAAATTACAGTGAACCTGGTTATTTTGTCTCTGATAATGTTGACAGTAACTTAACCGGTTTGGTCTCTGTTAGTGAGTCGCCAACTTTAGACAACAATACTGTAGGAACATATGTACTTAGTTACAATGTAACTGATAGTGAAGGAAATAATGCAATTACAGTGCAAAGAACCATTGAAGTTGTTGATGTTACGCCTCCAGAAATAACATTAATTGGTGCAAGTTCGATAACTATTGCAGAAGGGGCTAATTTTTCAGATCCAGGGGCTACCGCTACAGATGATGTTGATGGTAATATTCCTCAATCCAATATTACAGTTTCAGGAAATGTTAATAATAATCAACCTGGCACCTATTATTTTTATTACGATGTTGATGATAATGCTGGAAACAATGCCATTCAACAACAAAGACAAATTATAGTTCAAGATGCTACAGCCCCAGTAATTACTCTGTTTGGTGATTTAACTGTTAATTTAAATGAAGGCGAAAACTTTATCGAATCGGGCTTCAATGCTAATGATAATATAGATGGAAACATAACATCCCAAGTTATTATTGATGATTCGGAGCTTAATATTAATACCGTCGGATCTTATACTATCTATTATGATGTTTCTGATGCTGCAGGTATTAATGCAATTACCCAAACACGAACCGTTATTGTAAACGATATTTCACCGCCGGTAATTACACTTCTAGGAAGTACATCGATTGCAATTAATCAAGGAGGCAATTTTATTGAAGCTGGTTATCAGGCTAGTGATAACGTTGATGGAGACATCAGCAGTAATGTATCCATTTCAAATACTCTAAACAATGTCATACCAGGAACCTACACAATTACTTACAATGTAAATGATAGTTCCGGAAATAGTGCTAGTCCTAAAACGAGAACAATTACAGTCCTTGATAATACACCTCCGGTAATAAGCCTTATTGGTAATAGTGTCATTAATATAAATGAAGGAGATAATTTTATAGACCCAGGAACCTCAGCAACAGATAATGTAGATGGTAATATTTCTGCTTCGGTTACTAATGACGCTAATACTATAGATACAAATATCATTGGTTCATACACAATCACTTATAATGTGAGTGATAGTGCCGGAAATAATGCAATTGCTATACAAAGAACTTTAAATGTTCTGGATAATACGCCTCCCGTTATCAATTTAATAGGAAGCACTGTAACCATCAACCAAGGCGGAACATTTATTGATCCGCAAGCTACAGTAACAGATAATTATGATACCAGTCTCAATTTTAGTGATGTTATTGTTGATACTTCAAACCTTGATGTTAATGTGCCAGGCACCTACAATATCTTTTACGATGTTGAAGATGCTCAAGGAAATCAAGCGATTACAGTAGTGAGAAGTGTTATCGTATCTGATAATGAACCACCAGTTATTACTTTAGCTGGAAACAGTTCAATAACTATTACACTGGGTACAACTTTTATTGATCCTGGTGCTGCTGCATTTGATAATGTTGATGGAACCATTCCTTTTTCTAGTTTTAGTGTTTCTGGTAACGTAGATTCCAACATCATAGATGTTTACACATTAAGCTACAACGTGAATGACAGTTCAGGTAATGCTGCTA
>JBELHJ010000033.1:0-25641 GCA_042091495.1 Bacteroidota bacterium | reverse complement strand
TTGGCGTATACACACTTTCCAGGCGTGCGCCTTCGACCACTCGGCCACCTCTCTTTAATCAAATTTTAAAACGGGCTCAAATAACAAAAAATTATTCAAACCCTAAAATTTTAAGAGTTAATTTTAAGTGCTATCTTCAGTTAATTCTCCACGTAAAGAAGATTGATATAATTGCTTAAATTCTTTAGTAGTTGAAGCCTTTTTCAATAAAAACATGAGCTTGGTTACAGCGGCTTCAGATGTCATATCTGATGCAGAGATTACACCCAACGCTTTGAGATGCGTACTGGTTTCATATTGCCCCATTTTAACACGGCCTTTTGCACATTGGGTAACGTTAATAACATAAACACCTCGCACTATTGCATTACTAATCACTTCATTGAACCAGGCTGCTGTTACTGTATTTCCCGATCCAAATGTTTCTATGATAATCCCTTTAATGTTAGTGATTGAAAAAAGTGGTTCTAAAACCTCACGTTGGATGCCTGGAAATAATTTTACTATGATAACATCCTTACAAAATGCTTTATGAACTTTTAGAGTCCCAAATTGCGATGGTTTGAATAAATAGGGCCAAGAAATATCCAAATAAACACCAGATTCAATTAATTTCGGGTAATTAAATGATTTGAATGCACTAAAATGTTCCGCATTTATTTTAGTGGTTCGGTTACCTCTATATAATTTGTATTCAAAATACAAGCCCACCTCCTTAATGACAGGCATATTATTTTTTTGTAATGCGGCAATTTGTATAGAGGTAATTAAATTTTCTTTAGCATCTGTTCTCAAGTCGCCAATTGGTAGCTGAGACCCAGTAAAAATTATCGGTTTCCTCAAGTTTTCTAACATAAAACTTAACGCTGAAGCAGAATAACTCATGGTATCACTTCCATGAAGTATAACAAAACCATCGTAATCTTCATAGTGGTTTTCGATAATCTCTGTCATTTCAACCCAATTTTCTGGAACAACATTCGAAGAATCTATTGGTGTATCAAAAGAAATAGTATCAATAAAACAATCTAATAATTTAATTTCTGGTATCCTTCTAAGTAAATTATCAAAATTAAAAGCTTTTAAAGCACCATTTTTAGAATCTCTTACCATCCCTATGGTTCCTCCAGTGTATATCAATAATATTTTAGACTTACCAGCTTTTGCCATATTATATATTAAATAATTGTGTAGCGTTTTTTGTTGTAATATTGGCGATCTCTAATTCCGTTTTATTATAAAGTTCAGCAACTTTTTTTAAAACATGTGTAATGTACCCACTTTCATTGCGCTTTCCTCTATAAGGTGCTGGTGATAAATAAGGTGCATCTGTTTCTAGAACAATCCTCTCAAGTGGAATCTGATTTAAAAACTGATCTATCTTACCATTCTTAAAAGTAACCACCCCTCCTATTCCAAGAAGCATGTTTAAATTCAATGCTCTCAGAGCTTGTTCATGAGTTCCAGTGAAACAATGAAAAATCCCCTTAATGGAGCACCCTTTAAATTCATCAAGAATTTCAAAAACCTCATCAAATGCATCACGACAATGGATTACAAAAGGAAGATCATAATTTAGTGCCCATTGAATTTGTTCACTGAAAGCATCTTGTTGAATTTTAAGAGTTGACTTGTCCCAATATAAATCAATTCCTATTTCGCCAACACCAACATACGCTCCTGTTTTTAGTTGACTTGAAACGTGAGCCAATTCTTCTTTATAATTGGCTTTTACGTGAGTCGGATGCAAACCGGACATTAAAAATACTTCATGGGGATATTGTTTCTTGAGCGACAACATTGAATCCGTGTAAGATGCATCTATAGCAGGTAAAAAGAAACGTTTTACACCGCTTTGAATTGCTCTCTCAATCATGGCTTTGCGGTCCTCATCAAAAGATTCACTATATAAGTGGGTATGCGTATCTGTTATTATCATGCCTCAAAAATAATTGTTTTAGTTAACTATATTTACATAAAAAACATGATTAATTCATTAAGTGAATTCCTAATTGAACAAGGTTACCAAAAAATCAAACTCAAACTCACCAAAACCAATCATTTTGAGATAAGAGCCAAAATTAATACTGTAAAAGGTAGGTTTATCTTGGATACAGGTGCCTCCAACTCTTGTGTTAGTTTTGGTTCTGAAGAAGCCTTTAAACTCAAAACTAAAAAGTCAAAAATAAAAGCTTCGGGAGCAGGAGCAACTGATATGGATACTTTGATTTCAAAAAAAAACAATATTAAAATTGGTAAAACCAATTTTAAAAATCATTCTCTGATTTTATTTGATTTAAGCCACGTTAATTTAGCTCTAGAAAACCATAACTGTGAAATTGTTGATGGTATCATTGGTGCAGACATTTTAAAAAAAGGTGAAGCAGTAATTGACTACAAGAAGAAATACCTTTACCTTAGATATAAAGATAAAAAAACCGTCATTTGACGGTTTTTTTATCTTTATAAGCTTCTTGACTTATAATTCTAAAGCCTCTTTAATATTATTGTTCATTAATAACTCTGTAGGATTTTCAAGAGCCTCCTTAACAGCTACTAAGAAACCGACTGATTCTTTACCGTCAATAATTCTATGATCATAAGAAAGAGCAACGTACATAATTGGACGAATCTCTACTTTACCATCTACTGCAACTGGACGTTCAACAATGTTATGCATCCCTAAAATTCCACTTTGAGGAGGATTTATTATAGGAGTAGATAACATGCTTCCAAAAACACCTCCGTTAGAAATGGTAAATGTTCCTCCCGTCATTTCATCAACAGTGATTTTGCCATCACGTGCTCGAATTGCCAAACGCTTAATTTCAGACTCAACACCTCTAAAAGATAAATTCTCGGCATTACGCACAACTGGGACCATCAAACCTTTTGGCCCAGATACAGCAACACTAATGTCACAAAAATCATAAGTAATCATTTCCTTACCATCTATCATTGAGTTAACCGCAGGATACAATTTAAGCGCTCTTACAACGGCAAGTGTGAAGAAACTCATAAACCCTAGACCTACACCATGTTTTGATTTGAATTCTTCTTTATACTCATTTCTAAGTGCAAAAATTGGAGACATATCCACCTCATTAAATGTGGTTAACATCGCCGTTTCATTTTTTGCAGATACCAAACGCTCAGCAACTTTTCGTCTTAACATGGAAAGTTTAGAACGGGACTCCGAACGATCACCTCCTGCTGATGATCCCATAGAAGGTTTCGCATTAACAGCGTCAGACTTGGTCACTCTTCCGTCTTTTCCGGTTCCCTTTACATCAACAGCATCAATGCCTTTTTCAGAAAGAATTTTCTTTGCAGCTGGACTAGCAGTTCCTGTTGCATAGGTCTGTGTTGTCTCTTTAACATCTTGTTTTGGTGCTTCAACAACCTCAGTTTCCTTTTGAGAAGAAACGTTGTTTTCTGAAACTTCTCCTTCTGGCTTTTCTGCAGAAGTATCAATTAAACAAACCACTTCACCTACAGCTACAGCATCCCCCTCCTCTGCTTTTAGTGTTATGGTTCCACTTACTTCAGCTGGCAATTCTAATGTAGCCTTGTCACTATCTACCTCAGCAATTGCTTGATCTTTTTCAACATAATCCCCGTCTTGAACTAACCATTCAGCAATTTCAACTTCTGTAATAGATTCTCCCGGTGAAGGAACTTTCATTTCTAAAATCATAATTCTTATTCTTTAAATAGAATTTATATCAGTAAACACAAATAAAGTGTATGCAAAGATTAACAAACAAACAACCCACCAATATTTTTCAAACATATTCGAAGTCCATCCGTTTGCACCCCACATAGGAAATTTTTTTTGTGTCATTTTTTTCTTTTTAATTAATTTCTTTGATTATTTTTTGTGGCATCAAAAACATAATCTATAACTTCTTGATGACGCTTTTTGGCTCTCACAGAACTTCCAGCAGCTGGAGCTCCATAGGGTCTTCTTGAAGCAACTCTAAATTGTTTCACCTGTTCTAGATTCATGAGTAAAAAGCCATAAGCTCCCATATTACGCGGTTCTTCTTGCGCCCACACCAAATCATCTGCATTTGGATAGGAGTCAATAATCTTATTTATTTCATTTGTTGCCAATGGAAACAATTGCTCTAACCTAACCAAAGCAACATCAGCACGTTCCAGCTTATTTCTTTCCTCTAAAAGATCGTAGTAAAACTTCCCGGTAACGAAAACTAAGGTTTTTACTTTCTTAGGATCAACAAAAGTATCTTCGATTACAGGCTGAAAACTACCTTCAGCAAAATCACTAACAGACGAAACTGCCATTGGGTATCTTAATAAACTCTTAGGGGTAAATACAATTAGAGGCTTTCTGAAATTAGATTTAATTTGTCGCCTCAATAAATGAAACATGTTAGCCGGTGTAGTACAATCAGCTACATACATATTATCCTTAGCACAAAGTTGTAAATAACGCTCCATCCTCGCAGAAGAATGCTCTGCACCTTGACCCTCATAACCATGAGGTAATAACATGACTAATCCGTTTTGCATTTTCCACTTATCCTCTGCTGAAGATATGTATTGGTCAAGCATAATTTGAGCCCCATTACTGAAGTCCCCAAACTGAGCTTCCCAAATGGTTAACGTTTTAGGTCGTGCCATTGCATACCCGTAATCAAAACCTACAACACCATACTCAGAAAGCAGCGAGTTGTAGACATAAAAATTACCTTGATTTTCAGATATGTTATTCAATAATAGGACTTCTTCTTCGCTATCTTCAACTTTCACAACAGCATGACGATGTGAAAAAGTACCTCGCTCAACATCTTGTCCAGACAACCTCACGTCATAACCTTCATTAAGCAGAGTTCCATATGCTAAATGCTCTCCCATAGCCCAATCTAACTTGTCTTCGTCATACATTTTCTGTCGCGATTCAACAAGTCGTTCAATTTTCCTAATGAATTTTTTATCAGCAGGTAAATTTGATATAACTCTTGTAATTTCAGCCAAAGTTTCTATAGTACAGCTGGTATCAACATTAGCCATCATTTCCTTCTCGGTAGCCGTTGAAAAATCGCGCCATTCATCTTGCATGAAAGGCGTAATAACAGTTTTATCAATCTTTCTAGAATCTTCAAGTTCTTCCTCAAGTGATGCCTTGTAATCTTTTTCTAACTGAACTATATAAGCTTTATCAATAAGACCTTGTGCAATTAATTTATCCGCATAGAGATCTCTTGGGTTTTTATGTTTTGAAATGGCCTTGTACAATTTAGGTTGCGTAAACCTTGGTTCATCTCCTTCATTATGGCCATACTTTCTATAACCCAACAAATCAATAAAAACATCAGTTTTATATGTCATTCTGAAATCAAGCGCAAAAGATACTGCATGAACAACTGCTTCAACATCATCAGCATTAACATGTAAAACTGGAGACAATGTAACCTTAGCAACATCAGTACAATAAGTACTTGACCTAGCATCCAAATAATTGGTAGTAAAACCAATTTGATTATTTACTACAATATGTATAGTCCCGTTGGTTTTATAACCGTCTAATTTAGCCATTTGAACGACTTCATATACTATGCCTTGACCTGCTACAGCAGCATCACCATGGACAACTATCGGAAGTACTTTTGATGGATCTTCTTTATACTTGTGGTCTTGTTTAGCTCTTGTGATTCCCTCTACTACAGCACCTACTGTTTCTAAATGAGAAGGGTTTGGTGCAATATTTAAATTTATTTTATCGCCGGCATCGGTTACACGATCACTGGTCCATCCCAAATGATACTTAACATCGCCATCAAACACCTTTTGCTCATAATCTTTACCGTCAAACTCACTAAAGATATCTTTAGCAGATTTCCCAAAGATATTGGTCAACGTACTTAAACGGCCTCTGTGAGCCATTCCCATAACAAATTCTTTAACTCCCATTGAGGCTGCTTTTTCAATTACAGCATCAAGTGCAGGAATTAGTGACTCCCCACCTTCAAGTGAAAAACGTTTTTGACCAACGTATTTTGTATGTAAAAAATTCTCAAAAGAAACTGCCTCGTTGAGTTTCTTTAGAATATGAAGTTTTTCATCTTTGGAAAAGTTAGGCTGATTATCATTAACATTAAGTTTGTCTTGTATCCATTGCCTTTGTTCTGGATTTCTGATGTACATATACTCCAAACCAATTGAATCACAATAGATACTTTCTAAATGCTTTATAATCTCTCTTAATGTTTTGCTTCCTATACCTAGAATGCTTCCAGCGTCAAAAACATCATCTAAATCAGACTCAGAGAGATTAAAATTTGAAAGCTTTAAAGTTGGCGTATATCTTCTTCGATCCCTAACAGGATTGGTTTTGGTAAACAGATGGCCTCTAGTGCGATAGCCATCAATTAATTTTACCACATTAAATTCTTTCTCTAAATGTTCAGGAATTTGAAAAGCCACACCATCACCAAGGGCACCATCTTCTAGAGCAGATTCAGTCCCAAAGTCATAGCCTTGAAAGAAGGCTCTCCAACTGGGTTCAATATCATCAGGATTGCTTAAATATTTATCATACAACTCAGCAAAATATGCTGTATGAGCAGCATTTAAAAAGGAATATTTATCCATTATATCGTTTGAGATTACTCTCTTAAAAATTTGAACAAAAATACAACTTTTGACAAAACATACTAAACAATTACTTCAATTATAAAGGGGTTTTTGCAAATTACTATTTGAAGTTCATAAAACTCTATGTAAATAAGATATAATACATTGAAATAATTAAGTTACGTTGGACCTATTTATAATGATTACGATACCAAACTTTCTCCCAAACTCTTAACAAAATTTCAAAGCAAATCTGCTCAGATAACACTACAAAATCTCCACCATTTAAACGCTTTAATTTATATTCTGAAACATCAATAATATACAATAGCTTTAGATAGGAATCATAATCATTGTTTAGAAGTTCTAAAACTATATTTTGAACTTTTTCTTTGAGATAATTTGGTGAAATACTGTTATCAAAAACCACATCCAAATTAGCTAAAAGAAAATCTTTATTGAGTTGGGCAATCAATTTGGAATAAAAACCAAGTTCAGCAGCCATTTCAAACAAATTTTCTGAGGTTTTTGGAAACTGCACTATACCCTCCTATTCATTAACCAAATACCAAAGTCTTTTAAAATACTTTTACTAGAATCTGTAATTGAGATAGACTCTAAAATATCAAATGCTTTTGATGTGAATGCTTTAATGGCTTGTTGAGTTTTTTCTGCAGCACCTGTTGCTTTGAAAATGGCTTTAACGCGTTTTATCTTATCTTCATTTTCAACTTGAGAATCTTCACTGTATAAGTTTGACAATTCCTGCTGTTGCATTGCATCTGATGATTCAAGTGCTTTTATATACAAATAGGTTTTTTTATTTTCGATAATATCACCTCCTACCTGTTTCCCAAATGTTTCTGGATCACCAAAAGCGTCTAAATAATCATCTTGTAATTGAAATGCTATACCCAAATTCTTTCCAAAATTGTATATATGCTTTTGGTTTTCATCATCTGCACCCGAAACTATAGCACCCATTTGTAAGGAAGCACCAACCAAAACAGCAGTCTTGTATTCTATCATCTTAAGATAGTCATCAACCTGAACATCATCTCGTTGTTCAAAATCCATATCATATTGTTGTCCCTCACAAACCTCAATGGCAGTTTTACTGAACAACTTAGCTAAAGCTTGAAAGGTTTTAGGCTCATAATTTTCAAACAACTGGTAAGCCATAATTAACATAGCGTCACCAGACAAAATCCCAGTATTCACATCCCACTTATGATGCACTGTAGGCATACCTCTTCGTAGTGGTGCTGCATCCATAATATCATCATGAACTAAAGAAAAATTATGAAACACCTCAATACTCAATGCGGCATTTAATGCTTCATGAACATCTCCTTCAAAAGCTTCAGTTGCCATTAGTGTAAGTAAAGGTCTTAAACGCTTTCCACCAAGTTTTAAAATATAATTGACGGGGTCATATAAATTCGATGGCTTCCTGTCATAAATATATCCTTCTAAAAATTCGGAAAAAATGTGTTGGTAATCTGTAAGTTTTTGCATTGAACAAAAATAAATGAATTAAAAATATTGACAAGCAAATAAACAATGTTAAAAAAACATTAAAACTATGGAAACTTTATTTGTATTTGTAGTTTCCTTTATATTTTTGCCCACTATGAAAGAACAAATCATTTTAAAGTCCAAAGAGTTATTTCTTCAGTATGGTTTTAAAAGTGTAACTATGGATGATATTGCTAATGAGATGGGCATATCTAAAAAAACCATTTACGCGCATTTTGAAAATAAAACCAAACTCATTGAAGCCACAACCTTTTTTGTGTTTGAATCTATTTGTGACGGTATAGATCATATTTGTGATATTTCAGAAAATCCCATTCAAGAACTCTATGACATCAAAAAGTTTGTAATGTCCTGCCTTAATGATGAAAAAACATCACCACAATACCAACTCAAAAAGTTTTATCCTCACATTTTTGAAGCATTGCAAAAAAAACAATTCGAAAAAATGAATGGCTCAGTTAAAGAGAGCTTGGAAAAAGGAGTTGAAACAGGTGTTTTTAGAAAAAATATCGATACAGAGTTCACTTCAAGAATGTATTTCAACGGTATGAACGGTATAAAAGACAAGAGTATTTTTCCAAGTCAAGCATTCCCGATGCCATCACTAATTGAAAGTTATCTTGAATATCATCTAAGAGCAATCGTAACAGAAAAGGGGTTAAAACTCCTCAATAAATTCATCAACCATAATTCATCAATCAATGCGTAAATTAATTTTATTTATCACGTTATGCACAAACGGCATTATTTGGTCTCAAAATGAGATATCATTATCTCTTGAAGAAGCCATAAGTTATGCCCTTGAGCATAATCGGAATGCTAAGAATGCTTCAAGAGATATTGAAGCTGCAGAAAAACAACAATGGGAGACCATCGCTATTGGACTTCCACAAATAAATGCTGGTATTAGCTATCAAAACAATATAAAGCAACAAGTCTCTTTAATTCCTGCTGAATTTTTTGGCGGTAATCCTGGAGAATTTGAAGAAGTCATATTTGGAACCAAGCAAAATACACAAGGTTTTGCTTCTCTGAATCAGCTTATTTTTAACGGCTCTTATATTGTTGGGCTTCAGGCTTCAAGAGTGTTTTTAGAAATCTCAAAATTTGCTAAAGAAAAAACAGATTTAGAGGTAAGACAAGCTGTAATTATAACCTATGGTAATGTACTTGTATCCGAGGAGAGTATTAGGATTTTAGAAAACAACAAAGAAGTCCTTGATAAGAATGTCAATGAAACTCAAAAAATTTATGATAACGGACTTGCTGAGTTAGAAGCCTTAGAGCAACTTCAAATTACATTACAATCCATAGAAAGTAGTTTGAATAAAGCATATCGATTTAACGAAATCACCAAAAAGATGCTCAATGTTGTCATTGGATTAGAAATAAATGAGACGGTCATATTATCAGATAAACTTGAAGATTTAACTTTTAAGAAAAGAAACAATACCATTGCTGTTAATCAGGAAAATTTAGATAACAACATTGACTTGAAAATTGCAGAAAATAATAAAGCTTCCAAGGAACTGTTAGTAAAGCTTGAAAAAAGTAATGCTTTGCCTACCCTAAATGCTTACCTCAACGGCAGCTATTCTGGGTTTAGTAATAATTTTTCATTTCTAGAAAGAGGCCAAAACTGGTATGGAGCATCTGTTGTAGGAGTAAATCTAAGCATTCCTATTTTTAGCTCACTTGGAAGAAGTGCTGCGACCCAAAAAGCAAAAATAAATTACGAAAAAGCCAAAGACGATTATATTGAAATAGAGCAAAATTTAATACTTCAACTAGAGACTGTTAAAAACGAATACCAATTTGCTATTGAGGATTTAGATATTAAGAAAAAAAGCTTAGCCTTAGCCGAACGCATTGAGTCTAAAAATCAAACAAAATTTTTTGAGGGTGTTGGTTCCAGCTTTGATTTAAGACAAGCACAAACCCAATTATATAATGCACAAAGTGAACTCTTACAAGCCATGCTTAGTGTCATTAACAAAAAAACCGAATTAGAAACTGTTCTTAACAACATCAACAATTAAAAAATCATGAAAAAACTTACCTATATATCTCTTATTGCCTTTTTAGTAATAGCATGTAATTCAGAAGAAAAAGAATCCTTAGATCGTATTTTAGAATCAAAAAATATTGAAAAGATTAGAGAAAAACGTAAAGAAATTAATGCTCAAAAATTAGAGATTAATTCTAAACTTGATGCTATTGACGAAGTGCTTTCTGAATTAGACACATCAAAAAAAATACCATTAGTATCAACATTAACATTAAAAAATGAAGCTTTCAATCATTTTATTGAGCTTTTAGGTAATGTGAACACTCGTGACATGTTAGTGCTTTATCCACAATTTGCAGGGACACTACATCACATTGCTGTTAAGGAAGGTCAATATGTTAAAAAAGGGCAAATCCTTGCCAAAATTGATGATGGTGGATTAACACAGCAATTGAATCAATTAAAGATTCAAAAAAATCTAGCACAAACCACTTACGAAAGACAAGAACGTTTGTGGAAACAAAACATAGGAAGTGAAATGCAATACCTCCAAGCGAAATCATTGTATGAAGCACAGGCACAAGCTATAGAACAACTTGAAAAACAAATAGAACGTACAATGGTTATAGCGCCTTTTTCTGGAACTATAGATGAGATTATTACAGAAGAAGGTAGTGTAGTTGGACCAGGTCAAAATCCTATTTTAAGAATAGTTAATTTGGACAATATGTTTATTGAAACTGATGTTCCAGAGCGTTATATACAAACTGTAACCAAAGGCAAGAGAACCTTAGTTTCTTTCGACTATATCTCGGAACAGATTGAAAGTAACGTATATCAAACTGCCAACTTTATAAACCCTGCTAACCGTACTTTCAAAATAGAGGTCAAGGTTCCAAACAAAAATAAAAGCATCAAACCAAATCTTACAGCTAAGCTTAAAATCAACGACTACTTTAACCCAGAAGCTATTTTAATTCCTCAAAGTATCATTAAAGAAAATGCTTTAGGAGAACAATATGTTTTTATTGTAAAAATTGATGGAAACGATTTAATTGCTAATAAAGCAATCATAAAAACAGGGAAGACCCAAGGCGATGTTATAGAAGTAATTGATGGTTTGAATCCAAATGATCAAATTATTATTGAAGGCGCTAGAAGTGTTAGAGATGGTCAAGCTGTTAATGTTTTAAACTAATTATCCATGAAAGAAACTAATAAATTAAATAAAGAGTTTAGGTTGTCTTCATGGGCTATTGAGAATAAAACAACCATATATGTATTGATGATTTTAATATTAATTTTAGGAATCTCGGCTTATTTCACAATGCCTAGAGAGAATTTTCCTGAAATTAAAGAAACTAAAATTTACATCAATTCTGTGTATCCTGGAAATACAGCAGAGGACATAGAAAAACTTATTACCAACCCCTTAGAGGATCGTCTTAAAACTGTAAGTAATGTCACCGAAATCTCCTCAACATCTCAGGAAGATTATTCGGTGATTATGGTCGAATTCAACGAATCGGTAAGTATACCGGAAGCCAAACAAAAGGTTAAAGACGAAATCGATATGGAAACCTCAAACGAGGATTGGCCAACATTCAATGGTGCTAAAGTAGAACCTAATGTGTTTGACCTTACCATGAGCGAGGAAATGCCTATCATGAATATTAATATTTCTGGAGACTACACTGCAGAAAAATTGAAAGAATATGCAGAATACCTCCAAGATGAAATAGAAGATCTACCTGAAATTAAAAAAGCAGACATCAGAGGAGCTCAAGACAAAGAAGTTGAAGTCGCTGTTGACATTTATAAAATGATGGCAGCCAAAGTGAGTTTCAACGATGTTCTCCAAGCCATTCAAGGAGGTAATGTAACCATGTCTGCTGGAAATCTCATTGCTTCTGGTCAGAGACGAACAATTAGAATTCTTGGCGAGATTGAAAGCCCAGGGGCATTAAATAATTTTGTTGTCAAATCAGAGTTCGGAAATGCTATTTACCTAAAAGATATTGCTAGTGTAAGTTTTAAAGACAAAGAACGCACTACCTATGCTAGAGAATTTGGCGAAACCGTTGTAATGCTTGATGTTAAGAAGCGTTCAGGAGAAAATATGGTTGAAGCTGCAGAAAAAATTACTACAATTGTTGAAGATGCAAAATCCAACTATTTCCCTGCAGATCTTAAAGTAACCATTGCCAATGACCAGTCTGCTAAAACTATTGGTCAAGTGGACGATCTTATAAACAATATCATTTTTGGAATTATTCTGGTAGTCACAGTACTCATGTTTTTCTTAGGATTCAAAAATGCCTTATTTGTAGGATTTGCAATCCCTATGTCTATGTTTATGTCATTAATGATCTTAAATGCTCTTGGATACACTATGAATACCATGATTTTATTCGGACTTATCATGGGGCTTGGAATGTTAGTTGACAATGGTATTGTAGTTGTTGAAAACGTGTATCGTCTTATGGAGACTGAAGGGATGACTCGAATTGAAGCGGCAAAAAAAGGAATTGGTGAAATTGCGTTTCCAATAATTGTTTCTACGTTAACTACTGTTGCTGCATTTATTCCTCTTGGTATGTGGCCTGGGGTTATGGGTGAGTTTATGATATACTTTCCCATTACATTATCTGTAGTTTTAGGATCATCCTTATTTGTAGCCATCTTTTTTAATTCTGTTTTAGTCTCTAGGTTCATGACAACTGAAGACAAAAAAATGTCCCTTAAACGTATTATAGCTTTATCTACATCAATTTCTGCTATTGGATTGCTTATTGTTCTAACAGCTCCATCATACAGAGCACTTGGTAGCGTCATGATTTTCACAGCTATTATGCTTTGGGTATACCGTTTATTCCTTAGAAGTTGGGCCAATGGTTTTCAAAATAAAGTGCTCCCCAAATGGGAAAAATTCTATGAAAAACTAATTTTAAAAGCTTTAAGAGGAAGAGCCCCTATTGTAATAACACTTTCTACGGTTGCTTTATTAATTGTTGCTTTTATGGGATTTGGTAAATCTGTGGCAGACCAAAGAACTAAAGTTGAGTTTTTTCCAGACAATGAACCCAACCAAATCATAGTATACATAGAATATCCACAAGGTACAGACATTAGTAAAACCAATCAAATTACTAAAGCCATCGAGAAAAGAGTATATAACATTATCAACTCTGATTCTTATACTGATGATGACTACAATTTCTTAGTTGAAAGTGCTGTTTCACAAGTAGGTGAAGGCGCAGGAAATCCAATGACCGATGGTGGAAGCCAATCTGAAATGCCTCACCGTGCCAAAATCACAGCCACTATGCGTGAATTCAAATTCAGACGCGGTGCTGAAAGTCAGAATCTACTTCAAGAAATTCAGGAGGACTTAAAAAATATTTATCCTGGTGTAATTATATCTGTTGAAAAAGATCCTGTTGGTCCACCTGCTGGCCCACCTATTAACATTGAATTAGAAGGTGAAGATTATGCTGAACTTATTAATACTGCCGAGCGTATTAGAAATTTTATTAATCAAAAAAACATACCAGGTATTGACGAGCTTAAAATAGATGTAAACCGTTCTAAACCAGCTATGGTTGTAAATTTAGATCGTGAAAAAGCTGGAGAGCTTGGTGTAAGCGCGTTACAAGTTGGACAACAATTAAGAAATGCATTATTTGGCGCCAAAGCTGGAATCTATAAAAATAATGGTGAAGATTATGATATTAATGTGCGATTTAACAAAGATGATAAGTATAATAAAAGCGCCTTATTTGATCAAAAAATCACCTTTAGAGACATGTCTAGTGGCCAGATTAAAACTGTTCCTGTATCAGCTGTAGCTTCACAAAAAAATAGCTCTGGCTACAGTGCTATTAAACACAAATCTGTCCACAGAATTGTTGCTGTTTATTCTGCGTTAGCACCAGGATATACAGATGCTGGTGCTGTAGTTAATCTTATTCAAGATGAAATGCGCAATTTTGAAAATCTCCCAAAATCTGTAAAAATTGATTACACGGGTCAGATTGAAGAGCAAAACAAACAAATGGCTTTCCTAATGGGCGCCTTTTTCACTGGTCTGGGATTAATTTTCTTCATTCTTATATTTCAATTTAACTCGTTAACAAAACCAGCAATAATTATGATGGCTATATTCTTAAGTTTAATTGGTGTATTTGGCGGTCTTGTGATTACTGGGAAACCCTTTGTTATCATGATGACCATGATGGGAATTATTGCTTTAGCAGGGGTTGTGGTTAATAACGGGGTGGTATTATTAGACTATACTCAACTATTAATAGATCGTAGGAAAGCAGAACTAGGATTAACCAAAGACGAATTCATTTCTAACGGCGATCTCGTAAATGCTATTGTTAAAGGGGGTAAAGCACGTTTAAGACCAGTACTTTTAACTGCCATCACAACCATTTTAGGATTAATTCCATTAGCTACGGGATTGAATATTAATTTTTACACCCTATTTGCTGAATTAAATGCTAACTTATACTTTGGAGGTGATAATGTGATTTTCTGGGGGCCTTTGGCAAAAACAGTTATTTATGGTTTGATTGTAGCTACCTTCTTAACCTTAATTGTAGTACCAATCTTATTTTACCTCACATCAAGATTATACAAATGGGTGAAATTAAGTAACCGTGCCTTGGATTCAAGACTATCTGATGAAACGGAATTAACCTAATTAAAATTAATATCCATATCAAAAAAGCCGAAGTAAACTTCGGCTTTTTTAATTCAAAATATGGTAAAGTATGGCTTTTGCTGTCATTTAAAATCTTAAATTTGCCAGCAAATTGAAATGTAATGTACAGAAGTCATAATTGTGGTGAATTAACTGCTGCAAATATCAATAATGAGGTAACCTTATCAGGATGGGTTAAGAAAGTAAGAAATAAAGGATTTATTATTTGGATTGATCTTAGAGATCGTTATGGAATTACCCAACTAATCCTTGACGAAGAACGCACAGACAAATCAATTATAGAAAAAGCACAGAGCTTAGGACGCGAGTTTGTTATTCAAATTACAGGAACTGTTATTGAGCGCGCTTCTAAAAACACCAATATACCTACTGGAGAAATTGAAGTTTTGGTATCTGCATTAAACGTTTTGAATGAAGCTGTTTTACCGCCTTTTACCATTGAAGATGAAACCGATGGCGGTGAAGAACTTAGAATGAAATACCGCTATCTTGATATCAGAAGAAATCCAGTAAAAAACAATTTAATTTTTAGACATAAAGTCACACAAGAAGTCAGAAATTACTTGTCACAAAAAGATTTTATTGAAGTAGAAACACCTTATCTTATAAAATCAACACCAGAAGGCGCTAGAGATTTTATAGTCCCTAGCCGCATGAACTCTGGTGAGTTTTATGCTTTACCACAATCCCCTCAAACATTTAAGCAATTGCTTATGGTAGGAGGCATGGATAAATATTTTCAAATTGTTAAATGTTTTAGAGATGAAGATTTAAGAGCCGACAGACAGCCAGAGTTCACTCAAATAGATTGTGAAATGGCATTTGTTGAGCAAGAAGATATTTTGCAAACATTTGAAGGTCTTACCAGGCATCTAGTTAAAACCATTAATGGCGTTGATATAGAATCCTTCCCAAGGATGACTTATGATGACGCCATGAAGATGTATGGAAATGACAAACCAGACATAAGGTTTGGAATGACATTTGGCGAACTTAATGACGTTGCGAAACATAAAGATTTTAAGGTTTTTAATGACGCTGAATTGGTTGTAGGTATTGCTATACCTGGAGGAAATACTTACACCAGAAAACAAATAGACAACCTTATTAAATGGGTAAAACGTCCTCAAATTGGTGCCATGGGTATGGTGTATTGTAGACACAACGAAGACGGTACATTTAAATCATCTGTAGATAAATTTTATAACCAAGAAGACCTTGCAAAATGGGCCGAGGTTACAAGATCTAATCCTGGAGATTTAATATGTGTATTATCTGGAGAAACTGACAAAGTAAGAACGCAATTATCAGCGTTAAGAATGGAATTGGCAGAACAATTAGGCTTGAGAAAATCTGATGAATTTGCGCCATTATGGGTTATTGATTTTCCTTTGTTAGAGTGGGATGAAGACACTGAGCGCTATCACGCTATGCACCATCCATTTACATCACCTAAACCTGAGCAAATGGAGTTACTAGCTACCAATCCGGGTGCAGTGAAAGCCAATGCTTATGATTTGGTCCTCAATGGTAATGAGATTGGTGGTGGATCAATTCGAATTCATGACAAAACAATTCAAGCTTCAATGTTTGACTATCTAGGGTTTACTGAAGAAGAAGCAAAAAATCAATTTGGCTTCTTGATGAATGCCTTTGAATATGGTGCACCGCCTCACGGAGGTATTGCCTTTGGCCTAGATCGCCTCGTTGCTATTTTAGGAGGACATGAAACCATTCGAGATTTTATTGCGTTTCCAAAAAACAACTCTGGAAGAGATGTTATGATTGATGCTCCCGCAGCAGTTGATAATGAACAGCTAAACGAGTTAAGTTTAAAGTTAAATCCTAAACAACAATAATTCTAAATCCTGCTATAGCAGGATTTTTTTATTAGTTTTAAGAATGCCTAAGTATAAATACATTACAAAATTTTTAATCTGGAGGTACAAACACATTTCAAATAAAAATTTTGTATTTATCCTAAGCATATTAGTAGGTTTACTTGCTGGATTAGCTTCTGTAATTCTTAAAAATATAACCTTTTACATTAAATCTTTTGTAAACCTAGGCATAACTTTTCAAACGCAACAACTGTATTTTATAATTCCCTTTATTGGACTTTTATTGGTTTGGCTTTGCTTTAAATACCTTCTCAAATCTAAACCAGATCACGCTATACCAAGTATTTTATTTGCACTATCAAAAAAGGCCAGTATAATCCCTTTTAAAAAAATATACCACCCCTTGATTACAGCACCATTAACTGTTGGGTTTGGTGGTTCCGTTGGACTTTTAGGACCTGCCATTGGATCCGGGGCAGCCATTAGTTCTAATTTAGGACAATTACTTCATCTGGATCGAAAAACAAAAACACTTCTTATTAGTTGTGCAGCAGCAGGAGCTATAGCATCAATTTTTAAATCCCCTGTTGCTGCCATAATTTTTGCTGTTGAAGTATTTAGTTTAGACCTAACCATTAGTTCGTTACTGCCTTTACTTTTAGCCTCTATTTCATCGGTTTTAACCTCCTATTTTTTTATGGGAGATGAACTGTTATTTGACTTTAAATTAATTGAAGACTTTAAACTTAAAGACACAATATTTTTTATAATTCTTGGAATTGGTACTGGTGTTGCTTCCAACTATTTCAATAAAATCTATTTCTTAACAACACGTTTATTCCAAAAAATCAATAACCCTTTTTTAAAACTGATCTTCGGAGGACTATTTCTGGGTGTATTAATATATGCTATTCCTCCACTATATGGAGAAGGATTTAGCTTTATTAATAACCTGCTTTCAGACCACCACATAGCGGCCTTAGGGCAAACACCATTTGATGGGTATATCGACAATATTTGGGTAGTTATTGGTCTCCTTTCAGGAATAATTGTTTTCAAAGCTATTGCAATGAGTACCACCCTAGCCATAGGTGGTGTTGGGGGAATTATTATCCCTACTATGGTCATGGGGAGTACCCTAGGAAACGTTATTGCGAAAATTATCAATAATTCTGGCTTAGGGGTTCATGTTTCTGAGTCGAACTTCACTTTAGTTGGAATGGCTGGTCTAATAGCAGGAGTTATACATGCGCCATTAACTGCTATTTTTTTAATTGCAGAAATTACCGGAGGGTATACCCTTTTTATTCCATTAATGATTACAGTAGTAGTCTCATTTATTATAACCAAAAACACCTCCGAGCATACTATCTATACAAAAAAATTAGCTGAAAAAGGGGACTTATTAACCCACGATAAGGATGAAAGTGTTTTAAAACTAATGTCTTTAGATAAAGTCATTGAACAAAATTTTATCCAATTACGTCCTGAAATGTCTTTAAGAGAAATGCTTTATGATGGGGTAGCTAAATCCTCAAGAAATCTTTTTCCCGTGATCGATGAAAATAGTAAAATGTCAGGTGTAATCTTGTTAGACAACATCAGAGAATGTATGTTTAACCAAGAACTTTATGATAAAACACGGGTAAGTGATTATATGATTCAGCCCCCTGAGTATATTTATTATGAATCAGATGATATGAAAACTGTTATGAAAAAATTTCAAAATACCAGTGCTTGGAATTTGCCTGTAATTAAAAATAACACTTATTATGGTTTCATTTCTAAATCAAAACTATTAACCTCATATAGAAGACAATTAATTAATTATACCAAATAGTCATGAAAAAAATTATAACTATTCTGTTCATACTATGCTTTTCTAGTATTTTTTTAGGTTACCTTTTAGAGCTTCCATACAGCGAAAAACTTATTGGTTTTGGTGTTTGTGGATTGTTTTTTTTAGCCTTCCCTTTGTTTGCATACGTGCATTGGAAAGACAAAAATGTTAAAGACTATATGTTGACCAAAGAAAATCTTGATAAGATGAGAAATAGGGAAGAAAAGAATTAATTTTGTTAATAAAATTAATATGTCAAAAAATAAGAGTACTTTTACGCTTTAATTTTTTATTTACTTATAATGACTGGTACAGTTAAATTTTTTAATGACTCTAAAGGATTTGGATTCATTACAAACAAAGAGACAGGTGAAGATATTTTCGTTCATGTCTCAAATTTAAACGGTGTTGAACTGAAAGAAGGAGACACTGTTGAATACGAAGAAGCAGAAGGAAGAAAAGGAGTAATTGCTGCTAATGTGCAATTACTTTAATAAGATATCTTAATGTTTAGCTAAAGGCACCTTCAACTTAATGTAGGTGCTTTTTTAATTTAAATTACGTTTTTCAATAAAAAAACGTTTTAATATCGCGCTGCACGCCTCTGCCATTACTCCCGATTTTACTTTGGTCTTAGGATGTAATTGTGTGCCCATTTTTACATAACCACGCTCAAGATCTGAAGCGCCATATATGAGCTCTGATATTTGACTCCAGTAAAGTGCTCCAGCACACATCTGACAGGGTTCTAGGGTAACATATAATTTACAACCCTTCAAATATTTTCCGCCAATAAAATTTGCAGCTGCTGTAATAACTTGCATTTCGGCATGCGCTGTCACATCATTTAAAAGCTCTGTTAAATTATGCCCTTTAGCAATAATTCTACCTTCTGAAACCACAACAGCACCAACAGGAATCTCATTTTTTTCAAAAGCCAATTCCGCTTCCACCAAAGCGCGTTTCATAAAATAAGCATCGTCTAAAACAGAATTCATAGATGAAAAGAATAATACCCAAAAATACAATTTCAAATAGTACTTTTGTACACAGATGAGTTTTTTGTTAGATCAAGTCATATCACCCACTGCGCTTCGCAAACTTTCAGTAACTGAACTCAATCAGCTAGCAGCTGAACTTAGACAGTATATTATAGATATTGTTGCTGCCAAAGAAGGCCATTTAGGAGCTAGCTTAGGAGTTGTTGAACTCACCATAGCATTACATTACATTTTTAATACCCCTGAAGATCAATTGATTTGGGATGTAGGCCATCAAGCTTATGGTCACAAAATACTAACGCAACGCAAAGGAAGTTTTATCACTAACCGTCAGTTTGGAGGTATTAGTGGTTTTCCTAAAATAACTGAAAGTATCTATGATAGCTTTGGAACTGGACACGCTTCAACATCTATTTCTGCAGCATTAGGCATGGCCGTTGCTTCAAAACTTAATGGCGATTCGGAAAAACACCACATTGCTGTAATTGGCGATGCTTCAATTGCTGGCGGCATGGCTTTTGAAGGACTAAATCATGCTGGAGTAACTCAAGCCAATCTTCTGGTTATATTAAATGATAATGCCATTGGTATAGACCCCAGTGTAGGAGCGCTTAAAAATTACCTTACCAATGTGAAAAATGGCACCGAATCGCAAGACAACATTTTTGAAGCCTTAAATTTTAATTATTATGGCCCTGTTGATGGACACAACCTTGAGCAATTACTTTCAACTTTAGAAACATTAAAAGATATCAAAGGCCCTAAATTTTTACATGTAACCACAACTAAAGGAAAAGGCCTTAAGAAAGCTGAAGAAGATCAAGTTACTTATCATGCCCCCGGAAAATTTAATCCAAATACTGGAGAACTTATTCCAAAGCACAAAACAAATAAGGCGCCCAAGTACCAAGATGTTTTTGGTGAAACCTTAGTTGAATTGGCATCCAAAAACGAAGATATTGTGGGTATTACCCCTGCCATGCCCACTGGTAGCTCCTTAACATTAATGATGGAAGCGTATCCAGATCGCGCCTTTGATGTGGGTATCGCTGAACAGCATGCTGTAACCTTTGCAGCAGGTCTTGCCACTCAAGGAAAAGTGGTTTATTGTAACATTTACTCCACTTTTTTACAAAGGGCCTACGATCAAGTTATTCATGATGTTGCACTTCAAAACATTCCTGTAATTTTTTGTTTAGATAGGGCTGGACTTGTAGGTGAAGATGGACCTACACACCACGGTGTTTTTGATATGGCCTACTTGAGGTGCATTCCCAACCTAACTATTTTTGCTCCAAGAGACGAAATAGCATTAAGAAATATGTTATATACATGTCAACTTAAACCTATTGGTCCGGTTGCAATTAGATATCCTAGAGGGCAAGGCATAACCGTAAATTGGAAAAAACCATTTAAACCCATTGAAATAGGAAAAGCCACACCATTAAAAACAGGTGAAAAATTAGCCATTTTAAGTATAGGAACTATGGCGCTAAATGTGAGTGAAGCTATTGAAAATATAGCTTCTAAAGCTATCATTTCACATTATGATATGGGATTTGTGAAACCACTAGATGAAAGTTGCCTTCTAGAAGTATTTAAAACACACCAGCAAATTATAACGGTTGAAGAAGGTTGTGTTTCAGGGGGTTTTGGGTCTGCAATTCTTGAGTTTGCAGCAGCAAATAACTTTACGAATCCCATAAAAATTATTGGAATTCCAGACACCTTCATCGATCAAGGAAAAGTAAGTACCTTGCACCAAAAGTGCAACCTTTCAGTATCAGCTTTAGAAGAGCAAATCAATACAATTTTAATACAACTAGATTAAAATCCCTTTTAATTTTTTGTAAATCAATGTAGCTTGACTGTCAGAGAGACTGGCCACATAACTACTAATTTGCAATGCAATGTAATAGGTGTCACCAGTGTCAAGATTAAGATTTAGTGGTAAAGTTTGGCATACCAGCTTATCAAAATTAGTAGGAGTTCCTTTTCGTGTATTAAAAACTGCCAATAAAAAAGTTTTAAGTAAAAAAGTAATAACTTGATAACCTGCAATTTCTTTTTCTATAACCTCTTTGGAGCGGTATACATTTTTCACACTTATGGCTATGATATCGCTAATTTGGGCTTCAAATTTGGATTTGTCTAACAAACTTCTGTCAAATTCACCCTTAAGAATGGCGTCTTCATTTGACATAAATACGGAAGCAGCCTCAGTAATAAGTGTATTAATAGCCAAAGATCTCAAGTAACTTAAACGGTCTTTAGTAGTGGTTAGCTGGTAATATTTTTCAGTATTAATACTACCCTTAACTAATTTAATTAGGTATTCTAAAGCAAACTCTTCCTGAATAAGCCCCAAATTAATACCGTCTTCAAAATCAATAATGGTATAACAAATATCATCTGCAGCTTCTACAAGAAATGCTAGAGGATGTCTGTGATATCCAATCCCATCAGTATGTGTTTGCATTAATCCTAGCTCATCAGCAACAGCTTCAAAGTCCTTTGTATTTAATTGAAAAAAACCATATTTCTTATCATGAATAGCAGCGGTTGGTTTTTTAGGTAGAGACGCTTTTGGATATTTCATAAACGCACCTAAAGTAGCATAACTCAATCTCAAGCCTCCTTCAGAACCCGGTCTGTTTTCAGCTAAAATTTTAAACCCATTAGCATTACCTTCAAAATCACATAAATCTTGATATGATGCTGCAGACATCTCTGAAGCCAACAACGCTCCTTTACCCGATTTAAAAAAATCACCTATAGCTTTTTCTCCAGAATGACCAAATGGGGGATTCCCAATATCATGTGCTAAAGCGGCAGCTGCAACTATAGCTCCAAAATCATTGGCTTTGTAACCATGAACTTTCTGAAGTTGAGGGTATTTTTCAATAAGCTGCTGCCCCACCATGCGCCCTAGTGAACGCCCCACTACACTTACTTCTAAACTGTGTGTTAAACGGGTATGCACAAAATCGGTTTGTGACATTGGAATCACCTGGGTTTTGTCTTGAAGACTTCTAAATTCTGAAGAGAAAATCACACGATCGTAATCTACTTCAAATCCCAAACGAGATTCATCTTGCTCAGTACGTAATCTTTTATGTGTATCTCCAAAACGTTTTAAAGATAATAGCTGTTCCCAGTTCATTTCCTGTAATTTAATTTAAGCAATTAACATTAACATAACAATATGAAAAAAATATGATAACATCATAATAACATTCAGATTAAAGTTGAAAGGTTTATTTGTGTTTTAATCTTAAACTCTAACTCTGATGAGAAAAATTTTACTTTTACTAACTTTATTTGTTAGTTATCAAATTTCTGCACAAGTTACTATTCTTACCGAGAATACCAACTGGTCTGGAGATGTTACCATGGATGGTAAATACGTTGTTGAAAATGGAGCTACACTAACCATTGCTCCGGGAACTGTAATTAAAGCGACTCAAAAAGCAGATGCCGTTGATGCTTCTGCGCTTGTTGTTGCTAAAGGTGGAAAAATAATGGCTGAGGGTACTGCTGATGCTCCAATTATCTTTACTTCTGAACTTGATCCTCTAACTGCTACTGATGTTGCTGCCGGAACTTTTTACCTAACAGGAGCAACTATTCCTTTAGATGATATCTCAGGTTACTGGGGTGGATTAATAATCCTTGGTAAAAATGTTATTGGTGAAGATCCAGACTCTAACACAGCTAACACTTTCGGAGAAGAAAATATTGAAGGTATTGCTGATCAATCTTGGTCTATTTATGGTGGTGAAGAAACTAATGATGACTCTGGAGTTTTAAAATATGTTTCTATCAGACACGGTGGAACTTCTATTGGTGCTGGTAACGAAATCAACGGTCTAACTCTTGGTGGTGTTGGTAACGGAACTGTAATTGAAAATATTGAAATCGTTGGTAACCAAGATGACGGTATTGAATTATTTGGTGGTAACGTTGATGTAACTAACTTATTAATTTATGCTCAAGGAGATGATGCTATTGATATTGATGAAGCTTACAGTGGTACTGTAAACAACGCACTTGTTGTTATGGGAACAGATTCTGACAACCCATTTGAAATAGATGGAACAGAAGATGGTGCAGGTGGAACTAACGGAACTGTAACCGGTTCTTACACAATTTCTAATGTAACTGTTATTGGTTTCTCAAATCCTAACTCTGGTTTTTATGGAGATTTCAAAAAAGATCCTATGGGGGCTAACAATAATATCGTATTCAAAGGTTTTGATTCTGGTACCATATTTAAAGGTATTGACTCTGATACATTTGATACTAATGAATCTACATTTTCAAATTTAGACTTCATTACAGACGACACTTTGGAACAAGTAACAGCTGAAGCCATTTTTGATGATAATGATAACCTTACAGGTACAAAACCATCTGGTTTAACTAGTGCAAATGCTGAAGTAAGAACTGTTGCTCAAGGACAAAAAGAAGCTACTGGTGCTGCAACTTGTGTTTTCGAAGGTTGGACAGCATACGCAACACTTGATAACGCATTATGTGGAACCACAACTGTTGGTGACGGAACTGTTACAATCTACACTGAAGATGCAACATGGGGTGGCGATGTTACTATGGATGGTAAAGTTGTTATTGAAGATGGAGCAACACTGTATATCGCGCCAGGAACTGTAATTAAAGCGACTCAAAAAGCAGATGCCGTTGATGCTTCTGCGCTTGTTGTTGCTAAAGGTGGAAAAATAATGGCTGAGGGTACTGCTGATGCTCCAATTATCTTTACTTCTGAACTTGATCCTCTAACTGCTACTGATGTTGCTGCCGGAACTTTTTACCTAACAGGAGCAACTATTCCTTTAGATGATATCTCAGGTTACTGGGGTGGATTAATAATCCTTGGTAAAAATGTTATTGGTGAAGATCCAGACTCTAACACAGCTAACACTTTCGGAGAAGAAAATATTGAAGGTATTGCTGATCAATCTTGGTCTATTTATGGTGGTGAAGAAACTAATGATGACTCTGGAGTTTTAAAATATGTTTCTATCAGACACGGTGGAACTTCTATTGGTGCTGGTAACGAAATCAACGGTCTAACTCTTGGTGGTGTTGGTAACGGAACTGTAATTGAAAATATTGAAATCGTTGGTAACCAAGATGACGGTATTGAATTATTTGGTGGTAACGTTGATGTAACTAACTTATTAATTTATGCTCAAGGAGATGATGCTATTGATATTGATGAAGCTTACAGTGGTACTGTAAACAACGCACTTGTTGTTATGGGAACAGATTCTGACAACCCATTTGAAATAGATGGAACAGAAGATGGTGCAGGTGGAACTAACGGAACTGTAACCGGTTCTTACACAATTTCTAATGTAACTGTTATTGGTTTCTCAAATCCTAACTCTGGTTTTTATGGAGATTTCAAAAAAGATCCTATGGGGGCTAACAATAATATCGTATTCAAAGGTTTTGATTCTGGTACCATATTTAAAGGTATTGACTCTGATACATTTGATACTAATGAATCTACATTTTCAAATTTAGACTTCATTACAGACGACACTTTGGAACAAGTAACAGCTGAAGCCATTTTTGATGATAATGATAACCTTACAGGTACAAAACCATCTGGTTTAACTAGTGCAAATGCTGAAGTAAGAACTGTTGCTCAAGGACAGTTAGCTAATACTGGTGCTGTAACTTGTTCTATTTTTGATTGGACAGCAGTTGCAACAACTTCTGTAGAGCTTTGTCCTCAATTGTCTAATAAAAACTTCGAAACTTCAAATTTTAGTGTTTACCCTAACCCAGTTAAAGATTTCTTAACTGTTAAGTCTAATGAGGTAATCAAAAATATTGCTGTTTATGCTATCACTGGAAAAAAAGTAATTGAAGTTTCTAATACAAATTCAGTTAATTTATCCAAACTAAACAAAGGATTATATTTAGTTGAAATTAAAGGTGAAACTAGCCAAAAAACTAAAAAGATTATTATTGAATAATCGATTATAATTCCAAAATTTAAACCCCGCACATGCGGGGTTTTTTGTTGACATTAAATTAACATTAGGATAAGTTAA
>JBELHJ010000032.1:0-26983 GCA_042091495.1 Bacteroidota bacterium | reverse complement strand
AAAATAGAGTCATAATTAGGTTTTACCCTAAAGTAAACAGAGCCAGTAATAAAATGACTAACGCTATCTGTTAAGTAAAATTGATTAGTTGAAGCTGCATTTCCGATTACTGTATATAAATTACCATATGTTCTAGTTTCATTATTTTCGTAACTCTTTACTTTAATCTCGTCGGCAACTTGTATATGCTTATCTGTTATTTTTTGAGCATTTACAATTAGTCCCGTTAATTCTTTTTTATTGAAATGTGTATAGTTTACAAATAGATCTGCTTTTAGTTTCGGGTAGGATATCTTAAAATTTAATTGTTGCACATCTTGTTTGTAGTTAATATTGCTTAATTGTGCTGCAGCAAAATTATAATCAAAATTAAAAGGAACTTTTGATGACTGTGAAGTCTTATAAGAGGGCTCAGTAAATTTGAGACTTAAATATCCAGGAGGTTTTGGAAGGACTTCATCTTTACACGAAACGGTTAGAGCTACCAAAGCAATCAAACAAGCCTGTTTTATCACGATTTTATATTTAAGTGGATTTGTTTAATCCTTTTTCTTTCAATGCTATTAATTTTAAAATCATAATTTTTAAAATTAATGGTTTGGCCTTGTCTTGGAAATAATCCGTGGCGTTCTAAAATAAATCCAGCTAAGGTTTCAGCTTCACCTTTGTGTTCTTCAAAATCCTTACCATCAATATTTAGTATTTTATAAAAGTCTTTTAGGGCGGTTTTTCCTTCAAAAAGATAATTAGACTTATCTAATTTGGTAAATAATAAATCAAAATCATCAAACTCATCGCTTATATCGCCAACAATTTCTTCAATAACATCTTCCAATGAAATCACTCCAGATGTCCCTCCATATTCGTCTACTACAATAGCTAAATGCGTTTTAATTGATTGAAATTCTTGCATTAAATCATCAAGTTTTTTGTTCTCTGGTACAAAAAAAGGAGGTCTTAAAATGGCCTGCCATTCAAAATCTTTTTTGTTAAGATGGGGTAGAAGATCTTTAGCATATAAAACACCTATTACATGGTCTATGTTTTCTTTATATACTGGAATTCTTGAGAAACCTTTACTTGCAATTTGAGATAAAACACTATCAAAAGGCGTATTGTTGGAAAGTGCAAAAATATCTATCCTAGGGATCATAACTTGTTTGGTGTCTGTACTTCCAAAAGAGACAATACCTTTTAAAATTTTGTGTTCATCACTATTAGTTTCCTCATTATTAGTAAGTTCTAGGGCGTATGAGAGTTGATCAACACTAATGTTTGAAGTTTTTGATTTAGTAAAAGTACGTTCAATAGCAACGGTCAATGATTTCATAGGGTTATTTAACGGACTCAATACTTTATTTAAAATATTTAAAGGTTTTGAGATAAATCTTGAAAATTGAAGCGCATTTCTTCGAGCATAAATTTTTGGAATAATTTCTCCAAACAATAATATGAAAAAAGTGACTAAAACTACTTCCAATAAAAATTTCACCCAAGTTGTTGTTATACTTTCAAATAAAACCTCCCCTAAGAAAGCAAATAGGATGACTATAGCCACATTGATAAAATTATTAGTAATTAGAATTGTAGCTAATAATTTTTTTGGAGAATTTAACAGAGATTTAATAGTTTTAATTTGCTCAGGGTACTTTTGGGAGGCATTATCAATTTCAGATTTTGATAAAGAAAATAAAGCGACTTCAGCACCAGAAATAATAGCTGAAAGGATAAGTAACACACAAAATCCTATGGCACCTGAAATAAAGGCGGTATTTACATTAAAGAATAAAAACAATAGACTATGGGGTTCGGGATCCAAATTCAAACAAATTAATTAAACGTTAAAATGGCAAATCGTCCTCAGGTGTTGATGGATTACTATGAGTTGAAGCGTTAATCTCTGGATTTTGATTTGAGCTATCTTTGTTTGTTAGGAATTTAAAATCACTGCAAAGTATTTCCGTTGTATACCGTTCCAAACCTTTATCATCTTGCCACTTTCTTGTTTTAATACGGCCTTCAATATACACCTTATCTCCCTTAGATAGGTATTTCTCACATATTTCAGCAGCTTTATTTTTTACAACAATATTATGCCAGTCTGTATTTGTAATGCGTTCGTTAGTTTGCTTATTAACATAAGACTCATTAGTTGCTAATGGAAATCTAGCAACACAATTATTATCATCAAAATAATGAATTTTAACATCGTCTCCTAAATGTCCAATAAGTAAAACTTTGTTGAGTGTTCCTGCCATTTTTTTATTTGAGTATGCTAATTTAACAAATAGCATAGCTTACAACTAAAAATACTAAAAAAATAACTGAGATTACATTTGATTTTTAAATTCCTCGATAAATCTTGAAATTACAACGGGTACAGCATACATTTCTAAATCCTTAAACTTTACTGTATGAGCGTTAATTTTTGTTGTTTCAATAATCCAGAATTTAACATTTAAATGTTGATGACTTAATTTATGGACAATAGCTTGTGAATTATACAGCTTTAATTCAAAAGGATTATTTTTTATATATGCTGTAATTTTAAGTTCTGAAATTTCATTGATATTTATATTATGTGTTGCTTCAACTAAAGGGAATTGATATAAATTTTGCCAAATTCCCTTTTGAGTTCTTTTTTCTAAAACAGTATTTTTTTGGTTATCTATAAATACTAAAAAATTAAAATACCTTTTAGAGACTTTTGTTTTAGAGGTTTTGACTGGAAGAGTATTAATTAAATTTTTTCTAAAAGCCATGCAATGGTCATTAAAAGGACAGGTTTCACATAAGGGGTTTTTAGGTTTACATTTAAGCGCTCCAAATTCCATAATAGCTTGATTATGGATTGCCGAATCTACTTTGTTTAATTTGTCTTCAGCGAGTATTTTAAAAAGTTTAATACCCTTACTGCTATTTATTGGAGTATCAATTCCAAAAATACGTGATAAAACACGATATACGTTACCATCAACAACAGCACATGGCGCATTATAGCAGAATGATGCTATCGCGCTTGCAGTATAATCACCTATGCCTTTTAATTTTATTAATCCACTGTAAGAATTAGGAAATTCATTGTTTAACTCTTTATGAATTATTTTTGCTGTATCATGAAGATTTCTAGCTCTTGAATAATATCCAAGACCTTGCCATAGTTTCAGGACATCTTCTTCTTTAGCATTTGCTAAAGTGACTACACTTGGGAACGCTTTCAAAAATGACTCATAATAGGGTAATCCTTGTTTAACTTGAGTTTGTTGTAGAATAATTTCAGATAACCATATTTTGTATGGGTCTCTGGTATTTCGCCATGGCAAGTCTCTTTTATTTTTTGAATACCAAAGGGTTAATATCTTACTGAAGTTCATCTTTGAATTGAAAAGTTTCGCTAAAATAATTCTTTATGAGGTTAAATTTTAATTAATTAGGGTTGAATAATTGAAATTAAATTAATTATATTTGCAACCCTAAATTGATACATAACAATAAAATAGAATATAATGACTAAAGCTGATATTGTAGCTAAGATTTCTGAAAAGCTAGGATTGGAAAAAGGAGATGTGCAAACAACTATTGAAACATTCATGGAAGAAGTTAAAACATCTTTAGAAAGCGGAGACAATGTTTATTTAAGAGGTTTTGGAAGCTTTATTATCAAAACTAGAGCAGAAAAGACAGGAAGAAATATTTCCAAGAATACAACTATCAAGATTCCTGCTCACAACATACCTGCTTTCAAACCTGCTAAGGTTTTCGTTGAAGGTGTAAAATCAAATGTTGAAGTAGAAGATTAGTAAAAATTAATTAATAATATTAAAATATTAAATTTATGCCTAGTGGTAAAAAAAGAAAAAGACATAAGGTAGCTACGCACAAGAGAAAAAAGCGTAGACGCGCTAATCGTCACAAGAAAAAATAATTGAAAAGTAGTTTTATAACTACTTTTTCAATTTTAAAATGAACGTTCTTTGATATATAACTCCTACAAATATTAGCTCTAATAGCTATTTTGTTGAGTTTAACGGAATTTATTCTGTGTCAAATTATTAAGTAAAACCATCTGTCTCAATTAAGAGATAGATTTAAATTAACATCATGGATAAAGAATTGATTGTTAGATCGAGTTCTGATATTGTTGATTTTGCATTACTAAAAGATGGTAAACTTATTGAATTACATAAAGATGAAGATGACAACAAGTTTTCTGTTGGTGACATATACCTCGCCAAAGTAAGAAAACCTGTTCCAGGATTAAATGCTGCATTTGTTAATGTTGGCTATGAAAAAGATGCTTTTTTGCATTATCATGATCTTGGACCTCAATTACCTTCTCTTTTGAAATTCGTAAAACGTGTAAGCACAGGAAAACAAACAAATTTTTTATTGAAAAACTTTGGTTTTGAAGAGAATATCGACAAAAACGGAAGTATTTCAAATGTTCTTAAAGCTAATCAGTCTATATTGGTTCAAATTGTAAAAGAACCTATTTCAACTAAAGGACCTAGAATTAGCTCTGAATTATCAATAGCTGGACGCTATATTGTTTTAGTCCCTTTTTCTGATAGAATATCTATTTCTCAAAAAATTGATTCTAAAGAAGAAAAAGACCGTCTTAAACGTTTAGTTAAAAGTATTACTCCAAAGGGATTTGGTGTTATTGTTAGAACAGTAGCTGAAGGGAGAAAAGTTGCAGAATTAGATAAGGATCTCCAAAATTTACTTAAGCGATGGTCAGCAATGTGTAAAAAAATGCACAAAGCGCATCATCCCAGTAAAGTTTTAGGAGAAATGAATAAGGCGTCATCTATACTAAGAGATATTTTTAATGATACATTTTCTAGTATAGTTGTAGATGACGAAACGCTTTATTCGCAGATAAAAGATTATTTGCATGAGATTGCTCCAAAAAAAGAATCTATTGTCAAGTTATATAATAACGGTGTACCAGTTTTTGAAAAATATGGTATTGAAAGGCAAATAAAAACTTCTTTTGGAAAGACAGTTTCTATGGCTAAAGGTGCTTATTTAGTGATTGAACACACTGAAGCACTTCATGTTATAGATGTAAATAGTGGAAACCGATCCAGTAAACAAAAAAATCAAGAGGATACAGCCTTTGAAGTCAATTTAATTTCGGCTTCAGAAATTGCAAGACAGTTACGTCTGCGTGATATGGGAGGTATTATAGTTATTGATTTTATTGATATGGGGAATTCCAAAAATAGAGCAGCCCTTTTTAATCATCTTAGGGAAGAAATGAAAGATGATAAAGCAAAGCATAAGATATTACCTCCGAGTAAATTTGGTCTTGTTCAAATTACTAGACAACGTGTCAGACCGGAAAGGAATATCAAAACTAAAGAACAGAATCCTAGTGTAACTAGTTCAGGAGAAGTTGAGGCTCCAATTGTTTTGGTACAAAAAATTACCAATGAACTAGAAAGGTTAATAAATAAAGGGCATAAAAATATTGTGTTGAATACACATCCTTTTATAGCCGCTTTTTTAACACAAGGATTTCTTTCTATCCGTTCAAAATGGTTTTTTGAACACAAAAAATGGGTAAATATTATACCCAGAGACGCTTACACATATCTTGAATATCATTTTGAAAATCAAAATGGTGTAGAAATCAAATAATATCTTAAAAAGCCTTTCCAATTTGGAAAGGCTTTTTTTTTTGAATTATGGAGCTGGATTGGGTATTTGTGAGTGTACTTTATTTATAGCCTCTAACACTTCATCATTGAGGTGAATATTTACACTGTCAATATTTTCTTTTAACTGACTAATATTTGTTGCTCCTATAATATTTCCACGAACAAAGGGTTGTTGATTGACAAAAGCCAATGCCATTTGAGTTAATGATAAATTGAATTTCTGAGCTATTTCCAAGTAGTTTTTTGTAGCTGCATTTGATTCTTGACTACTATATCTTGCAAAACGAGGAAATTTATTTAATCGGGCGGATTCTGAAGCTGTCCCATTAATATATTTTCCACTTAAAACTCCAAATGCTAAAGGCGAGTAGGCTAACAAACCTACATTTTCTCTTACAGAAACTTCTGCTAAATCACCCTCAAAAATCCTGTTTAGAAGTGAATACGGATTTTGAATGGTAATCATTTTAGGTAAATTATTGATTTTATGTTCTTCTAGATAACGCATCAAACCCCAGGCCCTCTCGTTGGAGACACCTATATGACGAATTTTGCCTTCTTTTACAAGAACATCTAGTGTTTCTAAAATTTTATTAAAATTATCTTCCCAAGGGTCTCTGGAATTTTTTTTAAAATCTCTTACACCAAACATATTTGTACTGCGTTCTGGCCAGTGCAATTGATATAAGTCAATATATTCTGTTTGAAGACGTTTAAGACTGGCTTCAACAGCATCCTTGATTGCAGAAGGACTAAATCCGTTTTTTCTTATGTGAGCAGTATAATCACCTGGGCCAGCTATTTTAGTTGCCAATACAATTTGATCTCTAAGACCACTTTTTTTAAACCATGTACCAATGATACGCTCTGTTTCTGCATAAGTTTCTGCATTAGCAGGGACTGGATATAATTCTGCAGTATCAAAGAAGTTTACACCATTTTCAAAAGCAAAATCCATTTGCTCGTGACCCTCAGCTTCCGTATTCTGATTGCCCCATGTCATTGTTCCAAGGCAAATTTTACTAACCTTTAAATCTGTATTAGGTAAAGTATTGTATATCATATTTTAAAAACGGTTTAGTAACTTAGATAATTCATCCAATTTGGGAGTTAAAATCACTTCTATTCTTCTATTTTTTGCTTTTCCTTCAGGAGTATCATTTGATGCAATTGGATGAAACTCCCCCCTTCCAGCTGCTGTTAAGTTTTCTGGGTTAATACCATTGTTTTCTCTAAGTAGTGTTACAATAGCTGTAGCACGCTTAGTAGATAAGTCCCAATTTCCTTTAACTTGGCCAGTACCAATGTAAGGATCATCATCTGTGTGTCCTTCAATGAGTATGGATATATCTGGGTTTTCAGCCAAAACATTTCCTAATTGGTCTACAGCTTTTTTGCCTTCAGGCCCAACAAACCAACTGCCAGATTTGAATAAAAGCTTATTTTCCATAGAAACATATACTTTTCCATTGCGCTCTTCTACTGTTAGACCATTACCCTCAAAATTAATTAATGCTTTTGAAATGGCGTTTTTCAAAGCTTTCATTGAGGCTTCTTTTGACGCAATAATTTGTTCTAGTTCCGATATTCTTTGTGATCGTGTACTTAACTCGTTTTTCAATTTCTCTAATCGTTCTTTCTCCGCATTTAAGGCAATTTCTTTAGCTTCGAGTTGTGCTAAAAGCTCTCTATTTTTCTTAGCATTTTTAGCTATTTCATCCGAACTATTTTTTTCGAGAGCAGAATAAGAGTTTTTGAGATTTTCAAGATTTAATTGGGAAGTGTCAAATGCACTTTGTAAACTGTTTCTTTCTAAAATAACCTTATCATATTGGTCTTTTAGCTTTTGCAGGTCTTGTTTAGAGTCGTTAAGATCAGATGTAAGGTTATCATTAAAATCGCCTAATTGCTCATATTCGTCTTTTAATAATTTGTATTTCTCTTCAAGATCTGTAAAGACCTTTTTTGAAACACAAGCATTTAATAGCACTGTAGAAATGATTCCGCATAGTAAGGTTTTGATAGTCATGAGTTTAGTGTTTTATTTCTAATAAAATTGGACAATGATCACTGTGAACAGCATCTGAAAGTATAACGTTTCTAATTAGTTTTTCTTTTAATGTTTCAGATGCCAAAGCATAATCAAGACGCCAACCTTTATTATTAGCTCTTGCATTAGCCCTGTAACTCCACCATGTGTATTCATGTGGATTGGAATTAAAAAATCTAAAGGTGTCAATAAAGCCATTATTTATAAATTTAGACATCCATGCCCTTTCTTCAGGTAAAAATCCGGAAACATTTTTATTTCTAACAGGATCGTGAATGTCTATAGCTTCGTGACAGATGTTATAGTCACCACAAATAATTAAATTAGGAGTTTTTGATTTCAATTTACTGATATAGTCATAAAATAAATCCATGTACTCAAATTTGTGCTCGAGCCTAGCAGTATTTGTTCCCGAAGGTAAATACAAACTCATTATTGAGGCCTGATCAAAGTCAACCCTTATATTTCTTCCTTCAAAATCCATAGACTCTATACCTGTACCATAAGTTACATGATTAGGTTTTTCTTTACATAAAACGGCTACACCACTATACCCTTTTTTTTGAGCACTAAACCAGTAGTGATAATTGTATCCTGCTTTTTCGAAAATTTCAAGATCTAATTGTTCTTTTAAAGCTTTAATCTCTTGTAAACATATAACATCTGGGTCTGCTGCTTTTAACCACTCAATAAACCCCTTATTAACCGCAGCTCTAATGCCGTTGACGTTGTATGAAATAATTTTCATCTGTATAAAATTATAGTTTCAGGTAAAAATAATAATACTGTAATTTTATACCCATTTTAAAATGGTATAAAATTCATAAAATATTAATGTTGTATTTGAGTTATCATATCACATGAGAACAATAGTTGTTTTATTATTATGTTTTCAATTTCAAGCCTGGTCTCAAACATTTAATTCAAATTATAGGGACAAGCGCTTAAAAGCTAATGATAGCATTGTTCTTGATACGGTTGCTATAAATTCGTCTTACTTCAAAGTTTATTCATTATCTGGGGAATTAATCAATAAAGACCTTTATAAAGTTGACTTTGAAAAGGCTACACTTTATTTGAATGAATTATTCGAGAATGATTCTGTAAGGGTATCCTATTTGAAGTATCCTAGATTTTTGACAAAAAAGTATTATAACATAAATCCCTCAGTGATTGTTCCCAGTAATTCAGCTACAAAAAAATATTATAGCTTTTCAGAGGAGACCAAGTCAAAAATAGCACCGATTCCTTTTGATGGTATAAATTCGTCAGGTAGTTTATCGCGAGGTATAACGGTAGGAAATAATCAAAATGCGGTATTGAATAGTGAGTTAGATCTCCAAATCTCGGGAAAAATAAATGATAAAGTTACATTAAGGGCTTCTATTCAAGATGCTAATATTCCATTACAAGAAAGTGGTTACTCCCAACAATTAGATGAGTTTGATCAAGTATTTATTGAAATGTTCACAGATCAATGGCAAATTAGAGGGGGAGATATTGATTTAGTTCAAAACCAAACTTTTTTTTCAAATTTTTCTAAAAGAGTTCAGGGGATATCTTTAAAGGCTGATTTAAAAGATGGTGATACAGGGACTAAAGTTTTTGCAGCAGGTGCAATAGTTAGGGGACAGTTTACAACAAGTAGATTTAATGGACAAGAGGGTAACCAAGGGCCTTATAAGTTAAAAGGTCCAAATGGAGAACTGTATGTTTTAATTGTTTCAGGTAGTGAAACAGTTTATGTAAATGGTATTATAGTTGAACGTGGTGAAGGAAAAGATTACATTATAGACTATAATGCTGGAGAAATTATTTTTAATGCCACTTACCCTATTACTTCTGAAATGAGAATCACTGTGGATTACCAATTCAGTGAGAGAAACTATACAAGGTATAATGCTTTAGGAGGAGCATCTTACGAATCAGACGAATTTAAAGTTGGAGTTTCAGTTTACTCTGAGTCAGATGCTAAGAACCAGCCTCTAATTCAAAATTTAAGTAACGAACAAAAAGAGATTTTAGCTGAAGCAGGAAATGATGAGACACAGATGTATGCGCCTTCAGCTGTATTAGATTCATATTCTGAAAATAAAATACTGTATAGAAAAGTAATAAGTGGAGGGCAAGAATATTTTGAGTTCTCAAATAATCCTAACGATGAACTTTACAGAGTTACATTTTCATTAATTGGGCCAAATAAGGGTAATTACGTAATTAGAGACACTAATGCTGTTCAAGTTATATATGAATACAGTCCGCCTGTTAATGGTCTTCTAACAGGAGCTTATGAGCCGTTGGTAAAATTAATAGCGCCTGAAAAACTTCAAGTAGCTGTATTAAATACAAATTTTTCTCCCAATGAAAAAACAGAAATTACAGCTGAAGTTGCAGCAAGTAAAAATGATCTAAATCTGTTTTCAAATATCGATAATGAAAATAATGATGGATGGGCAGCTACTTTAGGATTTAAACAGCGTATAATTAAAAATATTAAAATAGGTGAGTTTAATGTTTATGGGAAAACAGATTTTATTAATAAGGATTTTAATACCATTCAAAGACTTTATAATGCAGAATTTAATAGAGATTGGAATTTAGTAACACCAGAAGGTAATCAATTACTTAGTGCAACAGGATTAGAGTATAAAACTAATTCTAATTCTCGGGTTGCATATCAATTTGATCATTTAAATTTTAGTAAAAATTTTAATGGGAATAAGCATAATTTATTAGCGAATTTGAGGTTTAAAAATATTATTTTTGAGAGTAAATCAAGTACGCTTAAAAACAATTCACAATTATCCACCTCTGAATTTCAGAGAACGTTTAATAAAATTAATTTAGGAATAAAAAATAAATGGATTGGTTCAAAATATGCAGCAGAATCAAGTATTGAAAAGATTAAAGAATCGGACAGTTTAACTGGATTAAGCCAAAGGTTTAATTCTTTAGAGATATTCTCAGGGGTTGGTGATAGTACAAAAGTATACGTAGAATTAGGTTACAGATATCGTGTAAATGACAGTGTTAGAATGAATAGGGTTCAAAAAGTAAATCATTCTAATAATTATTTTATGAAATCTCAATTATTGAAATCTGTAAAATCTAATTTATCATTATATCTAAATTATAGGCAATTAAAATATACAGAAGGGCAAGCCGATGAAAATGCATTAAATTCTAGAGTCTCATATGGCCAACAATTTTGGAATAATAAAATACAATGGAACACACTTTTTGAAACCAATTCAGGAAGTTTAGCCCTTCAAGATTTCACATACGTCGAAGTGGAACCTGGACAAGGTAAATATGTTTGGATTGATTATAATGCAAATGGTATTCAAGATTTAGATGAATTTGAGATTGCTCAGTTTCAAGACCAAGGCAAGTTTGTAAGAGTCTTACTTCCACATCAAACCTTTGTAAAAACAAATCAAAAGAAGTTATCACAGACTTTAATAATTAACCCAGAAGATTGGCGTTCTTCTCAAAAAAAGAATCGAAAGTTTTGGTCTCATTTTTACAACCAATTAACATATGTAATTGACCGTAAAAACAGAAGTAATTCCAATAGATTAGATATAAATCCTTTTGAGTCTTTTGGGGATCAAGAATTAGCGCTTATGAAGAGTTTAAGAAATACATTATTTTTCAATAGAGCCAAACAACGATACACAACTTCATATACCATTTTAAAAAATAGTACACGTTACTTTCTTTCAACAGGAATTCAAGAAAATAACAATAGAACTAATCAATTAAATTTTGTGCATAACATAAAAAATATTTGGTTAATTAATTTTGAAGCGCAACATGTTCTCAATGAAAGTCTTAATGCGAACTTTACTTACAGAAATTATTTTTTAGAAGAAGTCCATTTAAAACCTAAATTATCTTTTTTGTTAGATGAATACATAAAATTTGATGTGTTTTATAAATCTATTAATAAATCAAATAGTTTAGGAGCAAATGAAAATCTTGAGCAGCATAACTTAGGAGTTTCTTTTGCTATTAATCATCCTAAAAAAGGAGCAATAAATGGGACTTTCGATTATTTTGATAATATCTTTGAGGGCAACTCAAATACACCGGTTGCATATCAAATGTTAGGAGGGCTTCAACCAGGAAAGAATTTTACTTGGTCTTTATATGCTCAAAAAAAGATATTGTCTTATTTAGATTTGAATTTAAATTATTCAGGAAGAGCAACTAACTCATCAGACACGATTCACACAGGATCGATACAGTTAAAAGCTTATTTCTAATAAAAAAACCCTCGTTTTAGAGGGTTGATTTTAAATTTTTAGAAGCCAGTTTTTGATATCGACTTCTTCTTTAATTAAGTTTTTTAATTCTGAGATAAGAACTCTTTGTTGCTTCATAGTATCTCTATTTCTAATGGTGACCATTTTATCTTCTAAAGAGTCGTGGTCTACAGTGATACAAAACGGTGTTCCAAGGGCATCTTGTCTTCTGTAGCGTCTTCCAACAGCATCCTTTTCATCGTATGTTACTTTAAAGTCCCATTTTAGTTCATCTACAATAGATTTTGCTAATTCAGGAAGACCATCTTTCTTGACTAATGGGAGAATTGCTGCTTTTGTAGGTGCTAAAACAGCAGGTAATTTAAGTACTGTTCTTGTTGTTCCATTATCTAAATCTTCTTCTGTAAGCGCATTTGAAAATACAGCTAAGAACATACGATCTAGACCAATAGACGTTTCTAAAACATAAGGGGTGTAATTGGTGTTTTCCTCAGGATCAAAATATTGCATCTTTTTACCAGAGTATGATTCATGTTGACTTAAATCAAAGTCAGTTCTTGAATGTATACCTTCAAGCTCTTTAAATCCAAATGGAAATTTGAATTCAATATCACATGCAGCATCAGCGTAGTGAGCCAGTTTTTCATGGTCATGAAATCTATAGTTATTTTTACCTAGTCCAAGAGATAAATGCCACTTTAAACGGTGCTCTTTCCAATGATTATACCATTTTTCCTGAGAGCCTGGTTTAATGAAGAATTGCATTTCCATTTGTTCAAACTCTCGCATTCTAAAAATAAACTGTCTAGCTACAATTTCATTTCTAAATGCTTTTCCAGTTTGGGCGATACCAAAAGGAATTTTCATTCTACCTGTCTTTTGAACATTTAGAAAGTTTACAAATATACCTTGAGCTGTTTCAGGTCTTAAGTATAAATCGGTAGCATGTTCCGCAGAGGCTCCAAGTTTAGTTCCAAACATTAAATTAAATTGCTTAACATCAGTCCAGTTTTTACTTCCTGAAAGAGGACAACCAATTTCTAATTCTTCTATTAGGGATTTTACATCGGCTAAATCCTCATTTTCAAGAGATTTTCCAAGTCTTTTCAAAATGTCTTCTCCTTTTTGTTTATAACCTAATACTCTTGGATTAGTACTCGTAAAAGTTGCCTCATCAAAATTATAACCAAAACGTTTGGCTGCTTTTTTAATTTCTTTTTCAATTTTCAGATCTAGTTTTCCAACATAATCTTCAATGAGAACATCAGCTCTGTATCGTTTTTTTGAATCTTTATTGTCTATAAGGGGATCATTGAATGCATCAACATGTCCAGAAGCTTTCCAAGTAGTTGGGTGCATAAAAATTGCAGCATCAATACCTACAATATTATCATGCATCTGAGTCATAGCTTTCCACCAATAGTCTCTTATATTTTTCTTAAGTTCTACGCCATTTTGTGCATAGTCGTATACTGCACTTAATCCATCATATATCTCACTGCTCTGGAATACATATCCGTACTCTTTGGCATGGGATATTACTTTTTTAAATTGATCATCTTGATTTGCCATGGGGCAAAAATAAAAAACCCATAAAAAAATCCATCTCTTTATGGTGTTTTTATTATTACTATCTGTATGAATTTGAATCTATATCCAATAATTTGTAAATTTAGTTACCCCAAATAAATATGATTTTATCTAATTTTTTAAATATTCTGTTCCCTGAAAGTTGTTTTTGTTGTGAAAATAATCTTTTGGATAATGAGCGTTGCATTTGTACTTCTTGCAGGTTAAAACTCCCGCTAGCTAATTATCATTTTGATAATAATCAAACCTTAAATAAATTACTTTACGGAAGAGTTCCATTGGTTTTAGGGACTTCTTTATTTTATTTTTCAAAAACTGGTTTGGTTCAGAATTTAATTCATAACCTTAAGTATAAAGGGTTTCAATCAATAGGTACTGAATTAGGTTTATGGTTAGGAACTGAACTTGCAAAACTTGATGCATACAAAGAAATAGATGTAATTATTCCTGTACCACTTCATAAGGCGAAACTCAAAAAACGGGGATATAATCAAGTTTTTAATTTTGCATCCGAAATAGCGAAAGCTCTTGATTCTCCTTTAATAGATGACGTTTTATTGCGTGTTAAAAAATCTAGCTCTCAAGTAAAAAAAAACAGATTAAGACGTGTTTTAGAGGTTACAACTAAATTTAAGGTGTTTGATTTCAAAAAGTTAGAAAATAAACATATTTTATTGGTTGATGATGTAATAACTACAGGGACAACAGTAGAATCATGTTATAATGAACTAAAACAAATTCCTAACATTAAATTAAGTTTAGCTACAATGGCTTTTGTTAATTGAAACCTTAAAAGTCTACCAAATATGTTGTTTCTTTGCTCTTATTTTAGGAGTATGCTAAGAAATAAATCAAAAGTTTTTAAATATTTATTAGGGTTCATTCTTTTAATGAGTTGTGCCAATAGAGGATCTCCAACAGGCGGCATAAAAGATATTATTCCACCCCAAATTTTAAGAACCATACCAGAAAACTATAGTGTAAATTTTGATGCTAAAGAGATTAGAATTTATTTTAATGAATACGTTAAATTTAAAGATCTCAATAAACAATTAATTATTTCTCCTCCCATGGAAAACACCCCAGAGATCACACCTCTTGGTCTTCCACAAAAATATGTGAGTGTTAAAATTCTTGATACGCTTAAACCAAATACCACTTACGCAATTAACTTTGGAACAAGTATTGTCGATAATAATGAAGGTAATCCTCTATCTTATTTTAGATATGTTTTTTCTACAGGTAATGTGATAGATTCATTGTCACTAAAAGGATATGTAAAAGATGCTTTAGAAAGGAAGGCAGATGATTTTGTGTCAGTTATGCTTTATGAGATTGATTCAGCTTACACAGACTCAGTGGTTTTCAAGTCTAAGCCAAGATATGTAACAAATACATTAGATAGTGTTACTGAGTTTAAAATTCAAAACATCAAGTCAGGAACTTATCAGCTTATTGCATTGAAAGAAGAAAGCCAAAATTTTACTTACCAGCCAAGAACAGATAAAATAGCTTATATAAAACAACTAGTGTCATTACCAAAAGACACATCAATGAACTATGAGCTCCAACTTTTTAAAAGGGATCTTGATAATCAATTACTAAGGCCATTTGTGGTTTCAAGTAATAAAATTGGTCTAGGCTTTGAAGGCAATCCTAATTTTGATTCATTGAAAGTGGAGTCTTTTGGTGACAAGATTGAAAAATATAAGCTAACAAAGTCTGCTGATTCTGATACTATATTTTATTGGTTTAAATCACAAAAATTAATAGACTCCTTGGAATTTCAGGTTCCTTTAAAAAATGGTTATAAATCTTATGTAATTAGAACAAGAGATATTGATAATGATTCTTTAAAAATATCTTCTAAACCTTCAGGAGTTATTAATTTTAATGATCAGTTTAAAATAGTATCTAATAATCCTCTTATTAAAATAGATTCAAAGAAGTTTTTCTTAATGGATAAAGATTCTCTAGATGTTAATTTTGAAATCATAGAAGATGAATTTAATTCAAATTTGGAATTAGCTCTTAATTTAGAACAATCACAACGATATAGCTTGAGATTATTACCTGGAGCATTAATAGATTTATTTGAAGAACAGAATGATACTTTAAATTTTTCTTTTAGAACAAAAACTTTTGATGATTACGGAAGTGCAAGAATTAATGTATTTAATACGGAATATCCTATAATTATTCAGTTAACTAATGAAAGTGGTGATGTAAAGTATAGTAAATACTTAACCCAATCTAACCCCATTGATTTTAATGCTATTGATGCCGGAGTTTATTATTTGAGGGTTATTCAAGATACGAATGTAAATGGTAAATGGGATAGTGGACATTTTATTAATAAAAAACAGCCAGAAAAGGTTAGTTACTTCTCAGACAAATTAGAAGTAAGGGCAGGATGGGAACTTATTTATGATTTTACACTTCAAGATTAAATGAGTCGCGATCTTCCAAAAATTTAAAATTAGCTCTGTATTTATAAAGATCCGTTTTTACAAGGGTAAATAATTTTACATTATTATCTTCATTTAATTGCGCCAAGGGTTTTCCTTTGAAATCAATAACATTAGAATGTCCAGTATATTGGTGATCGTTAATGTCTTTTCCAATACGATTAACTCCTACGCAGTAACTCATGTTTTCAATAGCTCTTGCTTGTAATAAGATATCCCAATGTTTGATTCTTTTATCAGGCCAGTTTGCCACATAAAGTAACAAATCGTAATTATTAGAATTTCTTGACCAAACAGGAAACCTTAAATCATAACAGATCAGAAGATTTATTTTCCAATTTTTAAATTCAACGATTTTTTTACTAACGCCTTTTTCATATACCTTTTCCTCACTTGCTAGTGAAAATAAATGTCTTTTATCATAGTATTCAATTCTTTTGTCAGGATATACAAATACAAAACGATTGTAAAAGCAATTATTTTCCTTAATAATTATACTTCCTGCTATAGCACATTTTTTTTCAAAAGCCACAGACTTCATCCACTTTATGGTCTTACCATTCATGGATTCGGCATAATTAGCCGCATTCATGGTAAAGCCAGTAGTAAACATTTCAGGTAAAATAATAAACTCAATTTGATTTGGGAGGTTATTAAGTTTTTTTTCTAAATAATTTATGTTTGAAGTTGGGTCTTCCCATTTTATATCATATTCTATTAGGGCGATATTTAAAATGTCATTTGAAATCATCAAACATAAAGGTATAAAAAAAGCCTCACAGCAATGTGAGGCTTTTTTTATTAAGTTTCTTTAGTATCTGTAGTATTCAGGTTTGAATGGCCCTTCAACTTTAACACCAATATATTCTGCTTGATCTTGCTTGAGGTCAGTAAGTTCAACACCAATTTTAGATAGGTGGAGTTTCGCAACTTTTTCGTCTAAATGTTTTGGAAGCATATAAACTTCGTTGCCATAGTTTTCACTGTTGTTCCAAAGTTCAATTTGAGCTAGAGTTTGGTTTGTGAATGAATTACTCATCACAAAACTAGGGTGTCCAGTTGCACATCCTAAATTTACGAGGCGGCCTTCAGCTAGAATTATGATATCGTTTCCATTAACATTGTACTTGTCAACTTGAGGTTTAATTTCTGATTTTGTTACTCCAAAATTATTATTTAACCAAGCCATGTCTATTTCATTATCAAAGTGACCGATATTACAAACTATAGTTTTGTCTTTCATAGCTTCAAAATGCTCTCCTCTTACTATATCTTTGTTACCCGTAGTTGTAATCACAATGTCAGCTTTATTGACAACTGATTCAAGACGTTTCACTTCAAACCCGTCCATAGCTGCCTGTAAAGCACAGATAGGATCAATTTCTGTAACAGTGACAATACTTCCAGCACCTCTAAATGACGCCGCAGTTCCTTTACCTACATCTCCATAACCACAAACCACAACGCGCTTACCAGCTAACATGATATCAGTCGCTCTTCTAACGGCATCAACAGCACTCTCTTTACAGCCATATTTATTGTCAAACTTACTTTTAGTCACAGAATCATTGACATTTATTGCAGGCATTGGTAAAGTACCGTTACTCATTCTTTCGTATAATCGGTGAACACCTGTTGTTGTTTCTTCAGAAAGACCTTTTATACCATGAACTAATTCTGGGTAACGATCAAGAACCATATTGGTTAAATCACCGCCATCATCAAGAATCATGTTCAAAGGCTTTCGGTCTTCTCCAAAAAATAGAGTTTGTTCAATACACCAGTCAAATTCTTCTTCATTCATTCCTTTCCAAGCATACACAGGAATACCAGCTTCTGCAATTGCTGCAGCAGCTTGATCTTGTGTTGAGAAGATATTACATGAGCTCCATGTAACTTCTGCACCTAATGCCACAAGAGTTTCTATTAGAACTGCTGTTTGAATGGTCATGTGAAGACATCCTGCTATACGAGCACCTTTTAAAGGTTGAGTATCTTTGTATTCCTCTCTTAAGCTCATTAGTCCAGGCATTTCTGCTTCTGCTAATTCGATTTCTTTTCTCCCCCAAGAAGCCAAGTTCATGTCTTTTACTTTGTAAGGAACAAATGGAACTGTTTTCGTATTCATAGTTATGATATTTACGACTTTCTTTTGAATCACAAACTATGATATTAAATTTGTGTGAAATTCAAGAAAAGCCAAAAGTATAGTTATTTTTGTGCAAAGATAATTAATAACTTCCATACTTTTAGATGCCTATCTGTAAATCCATTGTAATTAATGATTCAACAACTGTTAAAGTTTGGCACATTCAAGAAACTGAATCAGAGTTAATGAACTCAATTTTTATTTCTGAAAGGTCTCATGAAAGATTAAGCATGATGAAAAGTGAAATTCATAGAAAAGGGTTTTTAGCAGTTCGTAAACTGCTAAATTGTTTTGAATATTCTGATGAAAGTTTAATATACAATAACTTTGGGAAACCATTTTTGAATGATGGTAAGTTCATATCAATAAGTCATTCATTTGATTATGCTGCTGTTGTAATTTCAGATGGTTCAGTAGGAGTTGATATTGAGAAACTAAGACCTAAAATTTCTAAATTATCATCAAAATTCATTAATTCAGAAGCTATTTTTTTAAATATTAATTTTAGTACTGAAATAGATCGATTAACAGCAATTTGGACTAACAAAGAAGCACTTTATAAATTTTATGGAAAACCAGGACTAAGTCTAAACAACAATTGTATTGTATTGCCATTTATTAATTCAGATTCTAATGGTATTTCTTGGATAGTTGACGGAGAGCAATCCATTAAGTGTAGTTCTAAAAGATTTAAAATTGACAATTACTATTTAACTGTTGTATGCCCTTATGAATAGCATTTATGAAAAGATCTTTAAAGATTATTTGAGTGGAAAAAAATCTCTAGCCATTTTACTTGATCCGGATAAGGCATCTTTAAATAGTGAAACCAAAAATTTAGTTTCTAATCCCAATATAGATTATATTTTTGTTGGAGGTAGTTCAGTAGATAATAATGTTTCACATGCATTAATACAGTTTTTAAAAACTTTTGTTAAGTCTCATATTTTATTATTTCCTGGAGATTTAAATCAATTGTCTGATGCAGTTGATGCTGTATTGTTTTTAGCTCTTCTTTCTGGAAGAAACCCTGATTATCTCATTGGAAAACATGTAGCATCAGTGCCATGGTTTGAAAAACACAAAATGGAGGCTATATCAACGGCTTACATACTTGTAGATGGAAATATTGAAACTTCAACCCAGCGAGTGACTAAAACAAAGCCTATATCTAGATCAGATGAAACACTAATTTGTAACACAGCTAAAGCATCTGAAATTTTAGGGTTTAAATGTGTTTATCTTGAAGCGGGAAGTGGTGCAGAAATTCCTATATCTCAAAAAATTATTGAAAAGGTCAAGTCAAACGTAAATTTACCACTAATTGTTGGAGGAGGAATTAAAACGAAACAACAAATTGATGAAGCTCATAGGAGTGGTGCCGATATAGTAGTTATTGGTAATGCTTTAGAAGCGTCTCCAGAATTAATAAATACACTAGTATAACTATGAAAGTGTCTGTAGAATTAACGCTCTCGCCATTATCAAATGATTTTGAATCTGTAATTCAAACATATATTCGTGGATTAAGAGCGTCAGGATTAAAAATAATTGAAACACCCTTAAGTACTCACGTTTATGGAGAGTATGATGAGGTTTTAAGTTTAATTAATGAGTTAAATAAAACTGTTTTCGAGGAAAAGAATAATATATTGTTGAATCTTAAAATAGTAAAAGGAGATCTAAGTTTTTATGAACCATTTAATTGATTTTTTTATTGAAGCTTATTATAGTACACCTGCAATTTATATTCTATTAGAGTTTATAGCATTTGTTTTTGGAATTGTTAGTGTAGTATATGCAAAACGCACCCACATTTTGGTTTATCCCTCTGGGCTAGTAGCAACTATTATTTCGGTTTTCTTGTTGTATAAAGCAGGTTTTTTTGGAGATATGATGATGAATTTTTACTATTCTGTCATGAGTGTTTATGGTTGGTGGAACTGGGCTCGAAAAAAAGATAATGTTCCAGTACTTGGAATTTCAAGAACAACAATTAATGAAAAGAGTGTTGGTGTTTTAATGTTCTTTTTAACGATGTTGGTTACTTATGGTGTTTACAGTTTTTATGACTATGAACTTACTACTACTAATTACATTGATATAGTAACTTCAGGTATTTTTTTCACAGCAATGTGGTATATGGCTAACAAAAAAATTGAAAACTGGATACTTTGGATTATCGCTGATGTAATTACAGTGCCTTTGTATGCTTATCGAGGTTTGGGAATGTTGTCCCTTCAATATTTAATCTTTACTATTTTAGCAATTCAAGGATATTTACAATGGAAAAAACACTTGAGCAACTCAAAACAAATTGTTTAAAAGTAGTTTTGTTTGGTCCAGAATCAACAGGAAAAACAACACTTTCAAGGCAATTAGCTTCACATTACAAAACGGTTTGGGTTCCAGAATTTGCCAGAGATTACCTACAAGAAATATGGGATAGAGAAAATAAAATATGTTCTTATGATGACTTGCTCCCCATAGCTTATGGCCAAATGTCAATTGAAAACTCAAAAGCTGGTTTAGCAAATCATGTACTTATATGCGATACAGATTTATTGGAGACTAAGGTATATTCTGAAGTTTATTTTGAAGGGAAATGTGATAAATTAATAAACGAGTATGCTTTGAAAAATCATTATGACTTATATTTGTTGACTTATATTGATATACCTTGGGTAAAAGACGATTTAAGAGATAAGCCAAACGATAGAGAATTTATGTTTAATAAATTTGAAGAGGCATTAATTAATGCCAAAAAGCCTTATATAATTTTGAGGGGAAATCAAGAAACCAGATTAAAAAAAGCAATAAACCAAATAAATAATTTACTTAAAAAATGATTGATTTTAATAACACTGATCAAGAGCAATTAAAAAGTAAGAATCTATCAAAAGAAACCGTATTATCACAAATTGAAATTTTTAAAAAGGGAATCTCTCCAACTAATTTAGTTGCTGCAGCAACACTAGGAAATGGGTTATTGAGTTTTTCCGCAGAATCTCAAGAAGCTCTAAAAAAGTATTATAGTGATAATTGTGAAAGATTATTGGTACAAAGATTTGTGCCTGCTTCTGGAGCAGCCTCTAGAATGTTTAAGTTCTTATTTAATTTTTTAGATAGCTATAATTTTGGAGAGGAAACGTTAGAGTCCTATTTAGAAAGAACTCAAGACAAGGAGATTAAATTTTTTAATGATAATTTAAGTTCATTTCCTTTTTACCAAGACGCTATAGAAGAATTAAAAAAATTAATTCCTGGTTATGAAGATTTAAAACCAGGAGATAAACTATTTAAGTTCATAGCTTTTATTTTAGGAAATGAAGGCTTTAATTTTGGAAACCTTCCCAAAGGAGTATTACCATTTCATTATTACAATGAAGAAAACATTGCTACAGCCTTTGAAGAACATCTTCTTGAAGCGGCCTCTTGTGTTGATGGGAGTAAGGTTAGAATTCATTTTACGATATCAGAAAAACACCGCCACTTATTCAAAGATTTATCTGAAAATATTTTGGAAAATGTAATTGCTCAAACAGGAAAGACATTTGATCTTGAATATTCATTTCAAAAATCCTCTACAGACACTATAGCGGTTACTGAGGGAAATCAACCATTTAGAAATAATGATGGCAGTATTTTATTTAGACCTTCTGGTCATGGTGCACTTATTGAAAATCTCAATGAGCTTGATGCAGATTTAGTGTTTGTAAAAAACATCGATAATGTAGTTACACGATCATCCAGAGATCTAGTAGTGAATTATAAAAAAGTACTTGCGGGATTACTACTAAAAACTCAAGAAAACGTTTTTTCCTTTTTAAAGGAATTAGATAATGGATTAGCTGATTTCAGTGATGTAACAGAGTTTATGACAAAAGAATTAAATGTAAAATTTCCAGATGAATTTGATAATTACAAATCTGACGAAAAACAACTGTACATCAAAACCCGATTAAACAAGCCAATTAGAGTTTGTGGAATGGTTAAAAATGAGGGGCAGCCAGGAGGAGGTCCATTTTGGACTCTAAATTCAAATGGAGAAACTAGTCTTCAGATTGTAGAGTCTGCTCAAATGGATTTATCAAAAAAAGATCAAGAAGTTATAGTTAATCAAGCGACTCATTTTAACCCTGTTGATTTGGTTTGTGGATTAAAAGACTATAAAGGGGATGCATTTAATTTATCAGAGTTTGTTGATTCTGAAACAGCTTTCATATCCAGTAAAACACAATCTGGTAAAGCTTTAAGAGCTTTAGAATTACCTGGTTTGTGGAATGGCAGTATGGCAGGATGGAACACCTTATTTGTAGAGGTGCCTTTAGCTACGTTTAATCCTGTAAAAACGGTTAATGATCTGATCAAACCAGGGCATCAATGTCAAGTCCTCCAATCACAGTAAAAAAAAGATTGATTCAAATTTATAAGCCTTGATTCTAAAATTCAAGGCTTTTTGTTTTTTAGGTAAGATTTTTCTTTAAAATTTTTTATTGCTAAAAATTTAGTATGTAAATTTGCAATGTTCTCAAAAGGGGTGCCTATAAGTGGCTGAGATCATACCCATAGAACCTAGAACAGGTAATGCTGTTTAGGAATTTGTAAAGCACTGTTTTTTAGTGCACGTTTATTATTTTATTAACACTAGAATAATTACCTCTTTTTATTCGATTAAATTTTTAATCGCAATGAAAAAATTATGTTTCATTTTTTTACTAACATCTTGGGGTGCTGTACTTTGGGCACAACAAGTACAAGATTCAACTAGAGTACAGGTTTTGGATGAAGTTTTAGTTCGATCCGTAAGGGTAGAGGCAGATTCACCAATTACGCACTCAAACGTTTCAAAGGAGGAGTTGCAAAAAAGGAATTTGGGACAAGACATCCCGATTTTATTAAATTATCAGCCATCCGTAGTTACTACATCAGATGCTGGTGCTGGTATTGGTTACACTGGAATAAGAATTAGAGGGGTTGATGCACAATCAACGAATATTACCATTAATGGAATTCCATATAACGACCAAGAGTCATTAGGAACATTTTGGGTTAACTTACCGGATTTTACTTCCTCTGTTGAGAGTCTACAAATACAAAGAGGTGTTGGAACTTCAACAAATGGTTCAGGTGCTTTCGGAGCAAGTGTTAATATTTTGACTGATGCTGTTTCTGATTCAGCATATGGAGAAATTGCAAATGCGTTTGGTAGCTATAATTCTAGAAAGCATAATGTAAAATTTAGCACTGGTAAATTGAATAATCATTTTGAATTATCTGGGCGTTTATCTCAAATCAATTCTGATGGTTATGTGGATAGGGCGTTCTCAGATCTTAAGTCCTATTTTATTCAAGGGGCTTATGTGAGTGAGACAAGTCTAATCAAAGCTATAACTTTTGGTGGTCACGAACGTACATACCAAGCTTGGTATGGTTTGACAATAGAAGAACTTGAAGAAGATAGAACCCAAAACCCTTATGAGTATGAAAATGAAATTGATAACTACAAACAGGATCATTATCAGCTTCATTGGAATGAAAAGTGGAGTAATTATTGGTCTTCAAATATTGGTTTAAATTACACATACGGCAGGGGGTATTTTGAGCAATATAGAGAGGATGATGATGTAAGTACTTACGGGGGTATTGTTATTCCAGATGTTGATGGAGGAGACACTACAGATTTAATTAGAAGACGTTGGTTAGACAATGATTTTTATGTCATAAATGTATCAGCTAATTACAGAAAAAATGAAGTTAACTTACAATTTGGAGCATCTATAAGTGATTATGATGGAGACCATTATGGAGAAGTGATTTGGGCTAGGTCTTTGAGCGAAAATGCTGCAATTAGAGATCGTTATTATGAAGGAAACGGAAGAAAAAAAGAATTTAGTCTTTTTGCAAAGTCAACATATAGATTAAATGATGCCTTGACGTTATTTGGTGATTTACAACTAAGAAAAGTGTCATATAAGACTAAGGGAATAACTTCCGATTTGGTTAATATGAGAATTGATGAAAATTATAATTTTTTCAACCCTAAAGCAGGTATTTCATATCAGTTAAATAACAATAATAATTTTTACTTTTCATACGCAAGAGGAAATAGAGAGCCAAGTCGTAGTGATTTTGAAAACAATCCAAACATAAAGCCAGAGCAACTTAATGATTTCGAATTAGGTTGGCGACTAAAGAAATCAGGTTTTGGATTAAGTACTAATGTATATTACATGCATTATAATGAACAACTCGTAATGACAGGGGCTATTGATGACGTAGGTGCACCTGTGAGAGACAATAGTGGTGAAAGTTACAGATTGGGTCTTGAAGTTGCTGCAGATATTACTTTGTTGAAAGATTTATTATACTTCCAACCTAATTTTACGTTGAGTTCAAATAAAAACAAAGAGGTGTTTTATATCTATGATGGTGCTTTAACAAATTTTGGAGAAACAAATTTAGCATTCTCTCCATCACTAGTTTCAGCAGCTAATATTGTTTATAATCCTGCTAAAAATTTGTCAATTTCTTTTCTACAAAAATATGTTGGAGAACAATATATGGGTAATATTGATTCCGAGGGATCTAAACTTGACGCCTACTATGTTGCTGATTTAAACATTAATTATGAATTGAAATTGAAATCTATTTTTAAATCAATTGTATTTTCAGCATTAGTGAATAATATTTTTGATTCTGAATATGTTTCCAATGGTTATTGGTATACTTATGATGATAATTGGTCTGATCCAAACGCAACAACAACAATTGAAGGCGCAGGATATTATCCTCAAGCTACAAGAAACTTTTTAATTGGTGCAACAATTAAATTTTAATTATTGATAATTACGGTGTTGCCAGATTGTGCTGCAGGATATTCTTTGAGGGTACAAGGCAGCACCGTATTAATAGATTGCCCAGTAATTAGACTATACGTATTATTATCTTCACAACCTGAAATGGCCTCAATACCATTGATTTCTAAAATAGAACAAGTCTTAGGGTATTGATTAGGGTCGCTAGCATCCCATGCTCTGTAAAAGCCCTCGGAAGCCTTGATTACAATTAATCCGCCATTTCCATGATTTGGGATGTATATAGGATTATTGATAAATTTTAGCTGACTGTATTGAGGTAGATTCATGTTAATACTAAGAGAAACCCCAAGATCCAATAAATAATTACAGTTGGTATTTTGGTCATCTTTATCGCAAGCTAAAATGCATAATACAAAAATAATCAGGTATTTAGAACACTTAGTCATATTTAGAGTCTTAATCATATTTTCAAAAATAAAATATTATTTTTTGTATATTTGTTTTTGATCTCGTTTTACGAGATTTTTTGCGTTTAGTAGGATACATGACTTAAGAATAATAGAAACTAAATTATGAGTAATATTTCATATTATACACCAGAAGGATTAAAAAAATTAAGAGACGAATTGTCTCAACTTAAAGATATAGAGCGTCCAAAAGCATCTCAGGCTATTGCAGATGCCAGAGATAAAGGCGATTTAAGTGAAAACGCTGAATATGATGCTGCAAAAGAAGCCCAAGGATTGTTAGAAATGAAAATCTCTAAGTTGGAAGAGGTTTTAGCCAATGCACGAGTTATAGATGAATCTCAGTTAGATTCAAGTAAAGCATTAGTGTTATCTAAAGTTAAAATTAGAAACCAGTTAAATGGTACTGAAATGACATATACTTTAGTTGCTGACGGAGAAGCAGACCTGGCTTCAGGTAAAATTTCAGTAAACTCCCCAATTGGAAAAGGCTTGTTGGGAAAATCTGTTGGAGATGTTGCAGATATTCAAGTGCCTAACGGAATTATGAAGTTTGATGTCTTAGAAATTTCTAGATAACTTAATTTAGAAATATGGCATCAATTTTTACAAAAATTATTAAAGGAGATTTACCTGCATATAAAGTAGCAGAAACTGATGATTTTATCGCTTTTTTAGATATTAATCCTAACAGTGTAGGTCATACACTTTGTGTTCCCAAGATAGAGGTCGATAAAATTTTTGATTTGGATGAGAATCTATATTCAGATTTAATGCTGTTTTCAAGGAAAGTTGCACTAGGCATAAGGAAGACCGTTGAATGTCAAAGAGTAGGAATGTCTGTGATAGGATTAGAAGTACCTCATGTTCACGTACATCTCATCCCGCTTAAGTCCATGGAAGATGCAAGGTTTATATCAAAAACGGCCCTTACCTCTAAAGAGTTTGAAGACTTAGCTAAAGCAATTGCATCAAATATTTAATTTTATGAGATTGTTGAAAGACTAATTTGAATAGATGTGCCTTTTTCTAATTCTGAATTAAGTACTTTTATTTTCCCTTTATGATAGTCTTCTGTGATCCTTTTAGATAATGACAACCCAAGTCCCCAACCTCTTTTTTTAGTTGTAAAGCCTGGTTCAAATATATTTTGAAATTGATTTTTTGGAATTCCCTTACCCGTATCTGAAATAATGGTTTTTACTAAGTTATTTTTTTGAGTTATTTCAATGGTAAGCATACCCATTCCTTTCATGGCATCGATACCATTTTTAATTAGGTTTTCTATAGACCAACTGTATAACTCTGGGTCAAGATTTACTTGAATGTTTTCAGTATTCTTAACAAAATTAAAGATTACTTTATCAGACAAACGTGATTTTAAATAATCAATAGTTTTAGAGGTTTCCTCAACAATATTATGTGGTTTTAAAATTGGTAATGAACCAATTTTACTAAATCTGCTAGTAATAATTTCAAGTCTTTTAATATCTTTTTCAATTTC
>JBELHJ010000031.1:26848-28502 GCA_042091495.1 Bacteroidota bacterium | reverse complement strand
ATAGATTCTGAGTTTGAGGCAAACGGAATGCGAACAACAATAGGCGCAAGATTAAATTTAGGGTTCTTTAAAATTTTTGCTGATTATACATTTCAAGAATACAATACAGCTTCGGCTGGAATAGTTTTCAGTTTTAATTAATTCTAAGATTTTAAATATTAGTAAATAAGCACAAGATTCTCTTGTGCTTATTTAATTTAAAGCATTTTTATTGCTATTTTTGGACCGCTTTAAAATAAAATAATTAATACTATGAAAATTACCGTTGTTGGAGCTGGAGCAGTAGGGGCCAGTTGTGCAGAATACATCGCCATCAAAAACTTCGCCTCTGAAGTTGTTTTACTAGACATCAAAGAAGGTTTTGCTGAAGGTAAAGCTATGGATTTAATGCAAACCGCATCATTAAATGGTTTTGATACTAAAATTACAGGGGTTACTAATGATTATTCTAAAACTGCAGGTAGTGATATTTGTGTAATTACATCAGGAATACCTCGTAAGCCTGGTATGACTAGAGAAGAATTAATTGGTATTAATGCAGGTATTGTGAAAACAGTATCGTCTAGTTTAATCGAGCAGTCTCCAAATACTATTTTAATTGTGGTAAGTAACCCAATGGATACTATGACTTATTTGGTTCATAAAACTACAGATCTACCTAAAAATAAAATTATAGGTATGGGTGGTGCACTTGATTCTGCAAGATTTAAGTATAGATTAGCAGAAGCTTTAGGAGCACCAATTAGTGATGTAGACGGAATGGTTATTGGTGGTCACAGTGATGTTGGTATGGTGCCATTAACACGTTTGGCTACAAGAAACAGTGTGCCAGTCTCTGAGTTTATTTCAGAGGAACGTTTAGAGGAGGTCAAAGAAGCCACTAAAGTAGGAGGCGCAACTTTAACTAAATTATTAGGAACATCTGCTTGGTATGCGCCAGGAGCTGCAGTAAGTGGTTTAGTTCAAGCCATAGCCTGTGATCAAAAGAAAATATTTCCTTGTTCTACTTACCTAGAAGGTGAGTTTGGTCTAAATGATATTTGTATTGGAACACCAGTTGTTCTAGGTAAAAATGGTATTGAAAAAGTGGTAGAAATAGATCTTAATGAAGCTGAATTAGCTCACATGAAACAAAGTGCAGAAGGTGTTCAGAAAACTAATGGTCTTTTGAACTTATAGATATCAAATACTCTAATTAAGAGAGCTGCAGTTTTGCGGCTCTTTTTTTGTAGAAACATGGATTTACTGTTGTGCTTTCTTAATCGAAATTATATATTTGTGCGATTTAGAAAGTTTTAAAAACTAAATATTACTATATAATGCAAAATAAAGGACTAGTAAGGTTATTTGCCTTGTTGTTTGGATTAGTAAGTGTTTATCAATTATCATTTACATTCAAGGCAAACCAAATTGAAGATCATGCTAAAGAAATAGCCGCAGAAAGATTTGAGAACATTGATGAGCGTAATGCTGAAGAAGTTAGATATTTGGATTCTCTTTCCAATCAAGAGGTTTTTAATATAGGGATTGCTCAATACACCTACAACGAAGTTAAGGATAAAGCCATGAATCTTGGATTAGACCTTAAAGGGGGTATCAATGTTATTCTTGAAATTTCTGTAAAAGATATTTTAAAAGGTTTAGCTAATAACAC
>JBELHJ010000031.1:0-26748 GCA_042091495.1 Bacteroidota bacterium | reverse complement strand
GTGAAGATGTTACAATAGATATGACTGATGAAGAAGTTCAAGCGGTAATCAAAACCAAAGTTGATGAGTCTATTGTTTCAGCATTTGAAGTATTAAGAAAGCGTATTGATAAGTTTGGTGTTACACAACCAAATATTCAGCGTTTAGGTAATTCTGGTCGTATTTTGGTAGAATTACCTGGAGCTAAAGATATTAACCGTGTAAAAAAATTGTTACAAAGTACAGCACAGTTAGAGTTTTGGGACGTAGTTAAAGGACAGGAGTTTGGTAATTTTTTCTTAGATGCCAACGAAGCTTTAAAAACGGTTGTTGAAAATCCATACAAATCAAATGAGGAAGAAGGTGTTAGTGATGACGAGTCTTCTGAAATTGATGAACTTTTAGGTAAAGCAACAACAGATTCTATTCAACCAACTGAATTTAATCCGCTTTTTGATTTAATTGTTCCTCAGTCTTCTCCATCAGCTTTATTTGCTGTTAAATCTGAAGATAAATCTACTTTAGCTAATTATTTTACAATACCTCAATTTAGGTCACAATTACCAGCAGATTTACGTTATGCTAAGTTTGCGTTTGGATTACCGGTAGTTAACAAGGTTAACGGTATTGAAACTGTTGACGTATATGCGCTTGCAGGTAACAGAGAAAATAAACCGCAATTAAGTGGTGCTGTAATTACAGACGCACGTCAGTCTTATAACCAAGTTGGTGAGCCTTCTGTTAGTATGCAAATGAATGGTAAAGGGGCTAAAATCTGGGAGGAAATGACCGGTAAAGCTTATAATCAGCAATCACAAATTGCTATAGTTCTTGATAATGTAGTTTATTCTGCACCTGGTGTGACTTCAGGTCCAATTTCAGGTGGTAACTCTGAAATTTCTGGGGCATTTACTATTAATGAAGCCATTGATTTAGCCAATGTTTTAAGAGCTGGTAAATTGCCTGCTTCTGCAGATATAGTTCAAGCTGATGAAGTTGGACCTTCATTAGGACAAGAAGCTATTGAAAGTGGTATGTTATCATTTATAATAGCACTATCTCTTGTTTTAGTTTGGATGCTTCTTTATTATGGTAAAGGTGGTATTGCTGCTAACATTGCATTACTACTTAACATCTTATTAATTTTTGGTGTGTTATCTGGTTTAGGTGCGGTTTTAACCTTACCTGGATTGGCTGGTATAGTACTAACTATTGGTATGTCTGTAGATGCGAACGTACTTATTTTTGAACGTATTAGAGAAGAGCTTTCTAAAGGCAAGGGTATGGCAGGATCTATTCAGGATGGTTTTGCTAATGCTTTATCTTCAATTTTAGATGCAAATATTACAACAGGTCTTACTGCTTTAATATTATTTGTTTTTGGTACTGGACCAATTAAAGGTTTTGCCACGACATTATTAATAGGTATTGTTACTTCTTTGTTTACTGCTATTTTTATTACGAGATTATTGGTTGACTGGTATGTTAATAAAGGAAAAGTTTTAGACTTCTCTACACCATTAACTAAAGGCTTGTTCAAAAATATGAATATTACGTTCATAGGCAAGCGAAAAGCAGCTTATGTAATTTCTGGAGTGTTACTTACACTAAGTATATTCTCACTAGCAACTAAAGGTTTAGATCAAGGTATTGACTTTGTTGGAGGAAGAACTTATCAAGTACGTTTTGCACAAGAAGTGAGTACAGAAGAAGTTAAGTCTGCATTAAATACAACATTTGGTAGTGCTGAGGTCAAAACTATTGGTAATGCTAATCAGTTAAAATTATCTACTAAATATAAAGTTAACGAAAACTCAGCTGAGGCAGATGAAGAAGTACAATCTATGTTGTTTGAATCGCTTCGTCCATTCCTACCAGATGGTATGTCTTATGAGGATTTTGTTGAAGGGTCTGGAGATAAAAAAATAGGAAAAATGCTATCTTCAAAAGTAAGTCCTACTATCGCAGATGACATCAAGAAATCATCGATTTGGGCTATCCTAGGATCTTTAGTTGTAGTATTTCTATACATTTTATTGCGTTTCAAGAAATGGCAATTCTCTTTAGGTGCAGTAGCTGCAGTATTCCACGATATTATTATTGTACTTGGGGTGTTCTCAGCGGCCTATACTTTTATGCCATTTAGTATGGAAATAGATCAAGCTTTTATAGCAGCTATTCTTACAGTGATTGGTTACTCCTTGAATGATACTGTAGTTGTGTTTGACAGAATTCGTGAGGTGATTAGTGAAAAATCTGGATTTAAAGGAGGCTATAATATCAATAAAGCTATTAATAGTACACTTAGTAGAACTTTAAATACGTCTCTTACCACATTAATTGTGCTACTAGCTATGTTCTTGTTGGGGGCAGATTCTTTGAGAGGTTTATTATTTGCACTTATTGTTGGTGTGGTAGTAGGTACCTACTCATCTATATTTGTTGCCACACCTTTAATGTTTGATTCCTTAAAAGACAAAGGAGAGTTACCTAAGTAATTTTCTTTTTAATATAATTTAAAAAAGCCTTTCAATTTTTGAAAGGCTTTTTTTTGTAATTTAAATAATTGATAACCAATTATTTGAAATACTATGTCGTCACAAAAATTACATTTCATTTTATTCATTTTTATTACAAACTCAATGTATTCTCAAAATTTTAATACATCATATGGTGAAGGCGCTCTCAATAATTCTGTTGGAAGTTACAATACGGCTGTAGGTTATAATACAATGGGTACCAATAATTCTGCTAACTCAAATACAGCAATAGGCTATTTTTCACTTTGGCTAAATACAGAAGGAAGGCATAACACAGCAGTGGGGTCTAGTACACTACAAAGTAACACAACTGGTGAAGAAAATACGGCTGTTGGTCATTTTGCTTTACTTCAAAACACCACGGGAATGAATAATGTAGCTTTAGGTAGTAATACATTATCGTCTAATCTTGGGGGATGGGCTAATACAGCTGTTGGAAAAAATGCTTTATCCCAAAATGTTTCCGGAAAATTTAATACAGCTACTGGTATTAGCGCTATGGTTAATAATCAAACAGGATTACATAATTCTGCTTTTGGAGGGTCCTCATTATATTCTAATTCGACCGGTAGCAATAACACCGCTGTTGGCAACAAGGCATTAAATAAAATTAATGGTGATGGAAATACTGCTGTTGGTTATTCTGCGCTATCAGCTCTTGAATCTGGAACTAATAATACAGCGGTAGGATTTGCCTCTGGAATCTCTGGTGATAATCCATTTAATAGAACCGTTATAGGGAGTAGTGCTGTTGCAAACTTTGACAATTCCGTAGTATTAGGTAATGGGGCGGTTACCGATATTTATATGGCTTCAGATTCTGGAGCAAAAATTCATGCAAAAGATGCTAATTTTAGTGGTGTTTTGGAAGCTTCTTTTTTAAAAGGTAATGGTTATATGCTAACTAATTTACCCGTGAGTTATAATCAAAATGGTTCTGGTCAACAAACGTTTTCTAGTGAAGCAGTTGGACAATTTGCTACAGCACTTGGAACCTCAACTATTGCTCCAAGTTTTGGTACAGTTGCTATAGGAACATACAATACAGGAAATTTTGAAACATCTGAATTTTCTTTATCTAATCCCGCATTTGTAATTGGTAATGGTGGTTGGACTGGTGATGAACAGTTAAATCGTTCAGATGCGTTTACTGTTCTTTTTGATGGCACAACAACTATAGCTGGGGATCTTAATATTAATTCAGACGCACGTTTAAAAGCCAACATCATATCACTTGGTGCTACACTTTCTAAACTTTTACAGATAGATGCTAAGACATATGTTATGAAGAAAGATGATTCAAAAAAACTAAAAATTGGTGTATTAGCACAAGAAATTGAAACGGTATTTCCAGAGCTAGTTACTGAAAGTAACAATATTAAATCTGTTAATTATCAGGGATTAGTTCCGGTATTAATTAATGCCATAAAAGAACAAAATCAAACTATAGAAACCCAACAAGACGCTATAGAATCTCTTGAACAAAGACTTCAAAAACTAGAGGCTATTTTACTTGCTAAATCAAACTAATTGGTGTGCTTTTTGCTATAAACTAGAACAAAATAAGCCCCCATTAGTACCATAGGAATACTTAGCCACTGTCCAGTGTTTAAAAACCATTCAGAACGTTCATCAACTTGTGCTTCTTTGATGAATTCTACAAAAAATCGGACAGTGAAGGTTAATAAAAAATACATCCCAAAAAGGAACCCTTGATTTTTTGATTTTGAGGTCTTCCAGTAGGTGTAATATAAAATTATAAAAATGATAATGTACCCCAAAGATTCATAGAGTTGTGCAGGGTGCCTTGGGTTTTGCATCGAAACGGGTAGTTGTTTAAAAACGACTCCAAAATCGCTTCCCGTTTCTATCCCTATGATTTCAGAATTTATAAAGTTTCCTATTCTAATAAATGCCCCACCAATAGCCGCAGGAACAACCATACGATCTAATATCCAAAGTATACTTTTTTTAAGAACTTTCTTATTGTATAAGTATAGAGAAAAAATTAAAGCTATGGCAGCACCATGACTAGCTAGTCCTTGAAATCCTGTAAAGTGCATGCCCCCTTTGAAACTAAACGGTAAGAAAATACTAAAGAAATCTTCTGTAAAAAGGTCTGGTTGGTAAAAAATTACATGACCTAAACGTGCACCAATCATGATACCCAAAACAGAATGCATAAATAATGCATCTAAATCTTTTTCAGATTGATTTTCATTTTTAAAAATGCGCTTCATGATAGCAAATCCAACTAAAAAAGCAGCAATCCATGTTAAGCTATAAAAATGTAATGTGAATCCAAAAATGTCTATGCCTTTAGAAGGATCCCATGTAAAAGATAAAAAATGCATGATAAGTTCTTTAGTGGGGTAAATATAAAAGGTATAGTTTAATAAGCCATATCCTTTAAATTAATTTTTATTGTTTTTTGGAGGAACAGGATCATAGCCACTTTTTCCCCATGGGTGGCATTTAAATAGACGTTTTAAAGCCATAACACTGCCTTTCCTGGTGCCATGAACCATAATAGCTTCTTTAGCGTAATGTGAACAGGTGGGCTGAAACCTGCAAGTGTTGGGTGTAAGCGGAGAAATTAGAGTCTGGTATAATTTAATTAATCCTAAGAGGATTTTTGTTAGAATAGGGCGAAGCATTACTTGGTAGAAAACGTAGTTCCTTCTTTGCCGTCTTTGAGTTGAATACCAGATGCAGCTAAATCATCTCTAATTTTATCAGAGGTAGCAAAATCTTTATCAGCACGTGCTTTTTGTCTTAATTCAATTAAAAGAGACACTGCAGCATTTAATTGTTCTGAGTTTTCATTGGTGTCTGAAATATTTGTAAGACCTAAAATATCATAAACAAACACATGCATTGTATTTTTTAAAAGTTCTAAATCTTTTACAGATACAGATGCTTTACCTTCTTTAATTTGGTTAATAAATTTAACAGCATCAAATAGATTAGCAATCACTACAGGCGTATTAAAGTCATCGTTCATGGCAATGTAACATTTGGTTTGCCAATCAGAAATATTAAAAGTTGAAATCTTATCAGCACTTAAAGTTTCTAATTGTCTTAGTGCTTCCATAAGTTTTTTAAACCCTTTTTCACTAGCTAAAATACCACTATCAGTAAAGTCTAGTACACTTCTGTAGTGCGCTTGAAGCATAAAAAATCTTGCAACTGAAGGATGATAAGCTTTAGATATATGTTTGTTATTCCCTGTAAATATTTCATGAGGTAAAATATTGTTTCCAGTAGATTTGGCCATTTTTTTACCGTTCATAATAAGCATATTAGCATGCATCCAGTAGTTAACAGGATCATGACCGTAGCAAGCCTCTGCTTGTGCAATCTCACATTCGTGATGGGGGAATTTTAAATCCATGCCACCACCATGAATATCAAATTGTTCACCTAAATATTTTGTACTCATGGCAGTACATTCTAAATGCCATCCTGGAAATCCATCACTCCAAGGTGAAGGCCACCTCATGATGTGTTCGGGTTCAGCTTTTTTCCATAGTGCGAAATCCTGTGGATTTTTTTTGTCAGATTGACCATCCAATTCACGTGTGTTGTGGATTAAATCCTCAACTTTTCGCTTACTAAGGATACCATAGCTTTTGGTTTCATTGTATTTTATGACATCAAAGTAAACAGAGCCGTTAACCTCATAGGCTAAGCCTTTATCAATTATAGATTCTATTATTGCTATTTGTTCTATGATGTGTCCAGTTGCAGTGGGTTCAATACTTGGAGGTAAAAAATTGAAACGATTTAAAATATTGTGAAAATCAACCGTATAACGCTGAACCACTTCCATAGGTTCAATTTGTTCTATTCTTGCTTTCTTAGCAATGCGATCCTCTCCCACATCAGCATCATTTTCTAAATGACCAGCATCAGTAATATTTCTAACATACCTTACTTTATATCCCAAGTGTCTAAAGTATCTAAAAATCATATCGAATGACATGAATGTTCTCACATTACCCAAATGAACATTACTATAAACTGTTGGTCCACAAACATACATGCCAACATGACCTTCATTTATAGGTTTGAAAACTTCTTTATTACCACTTAATGAATTGAAAATTTTAATTTCTTGAGATTGGTAAAGATGCATGAGATGTAAAGTAGGTTAGTTTAAAATTTAGTTTCTAATTTAATATAATCTAAAAATTCTCGGCGAACGTCTTTGTTTTTAAACTGCCCACCAAATTCGGAAGTTACGGTACTACTTTCAATATCTTTAATACCTCTGGAGTTAACACAAAGGTGTTTAGCATCTATAACACAAGCAACATCTTTGGTATTGAGTACTTCTTGTAACTCTCTAACTATTTGTATGGTTAATCTTTCTTGAACTTGAGGTCTGTTGGCATAATATTCAACAATGCGGTTCATTTTTGATAATCCAACAACTGTACCATTAGAAATGTAAGCAACATGAGCTCTTCCAACAATAGGGAGAAGGTGATGCTCACAAGTAGAATATAATGTGATATTTTTTTCAACCAACATTTCACCGTACTTGTATTTATTTTCAAACGTTGAAGCCTTTGGTTTATTCTTAGGATCTAATCCAGAAAACAACTCATTAACAAACATCTTAGCTACACGTTTTGGAGTACCACTAAGGCTATCATCGTTTAAATCTAATCCCAGTGTTTCCATGATGTGTTCAACGTCCAATTCAATACGATTAATTTTTTCATCATTTGATAATTCAAAAGCATTCTCTTTCATTGGAGTATCCGTAGAGGTGCTGATATGATTATCACCGATAAGATCAATGTTTTGCTCTAATTTCATTTTCACTAATGTGTTATAAAATAAGAGGCAAAGATACGAAAATTCAGTACGTTTTTATTAAATATCTAAAATATGGTTGTTATGATAGTATTACATGTTAAACTATTTAAATACGTATTACATCTATAGTAATTGTCTTTATAGCATGTAATACCATTTTTTTTATTTATCGATAGGTAAATTTAGTTATAAGCCCCAATGATTTACCAATGAATAATTTATTACACATAGTAATTGCCTTCTCATTCTTTTTAAATTTTGCTCAGGAAAATCCTTGCGAATTAGGTGATGCAATAATCAAAAATCATGGAATTGTTAATAGTAATGGCATATCTGTTTGTAATGAAGAAATGATTCAATTAATGGGAGATATTTCTGGGGTATATCATGAAGATTTACAATTAGATTACAAATGGAATATAGGTGACGGAAGAGTTTTAAGTGGAAAATACATTGAATTTAATTACAATTCTCCAGGAGCTTATAACATAGGTCTTGAAATCATAGAATTAAATACTAGTAATAATTCAGAGTCTTGTATAGCAAGAACTGTAAACGATTTTATAGTTAAGGTTAGCGGGTCTCCAGAAATAATTATTCAAACTATTAATGATAATGGGGTTTTTTGTGCTAACGAAAATGTTGCTTTTTCGGCAGAAATTAATCCTTTTAAGTATGAATTTGATTGTTCCATACCAGTAAGTGATTCACAATTTTTACCAGATGGTAATGGTGAGTCGTATAAGTCTTGTATTACAGTTGAATGTTTTGATGATTCTAAAATTTTAGAATCTGTATCTGATATAAAAAAAATATGTGTTGAAATTGAACATTCTTACCTAGGTGATCTAGAAATTGCTTTATTGAGTCCGTCAGGTGATCGTATTGTTTTAAAAGCGTATGCCCCTTTTGGAGGTGGTGGAGGTTTTTATTTAGGGGGACCAAAAGATTATGGTGTTTCTCCTGGTGAAGGTGCGGTTTATTGTTTTACACTTGATGCTGAAGAATTATTAATTAACGGTGATTTGACTTTAGCCGGTGACCCAGAAAGTAATTCCATTATTTCTGGAGATTATCTTCCTGTAGATTCTTTTGATACGCTTACAGGAAGTTCACTTAATGGAGAGTGGTGTCTTGAAATTACAGATAATTTGTTATTTGATAACGGTTATATTTTTGGTTGGACTATTGAATTTAATAATGAAATAGAGCGAAATGAAATTGAGTTTGAAACCGAGATAGCTTATTATAATTGGAAATACAAAAATGAGATCGTTGCTGAAAATGTATCAGACTTTGAAATTAACAATTTACCTGAAGGGGACCATTGTTTTCAACTTGAACTAATTGACGATACAGGCTGTTACTATACTGAAGAGTTATGTGTTGTGGTTGAGGAGAGCGTTCAATTAAATAATTCAAATTGGGATTTATTTAATTGCTCAGCATCTAATGGGAACGGACAATTTAATTTTGAATCCATTATTTCTGACATAACCAATCAAAATCTCAATAAAAATATCAAGATTAAATTTTACGAAACCTATCAAAATTCAGTAAATAATCATCACAGTATAGCTTCTATTTCGGATTTTCAAGGATTTCATGATCAAGTGATTTATGTACGTGTTGATAATTTAAATTCCAAGTGTTATGATATTGCTGATTTCAAATTACTATTGGATGTTTTACCTCCTGAGGTTCCAATTATAAATGATGTTTTGGTAGAGTGTTTTTATGCTATTGAAGTACCTATTGCCAAAGATAATTGCTCAGGAGATATTCCAGGTATTTTAGTTTCAAATACAGATTTAAATGCATTTGGAGCGTATGATTTGAAGTGGGAATTTAAAGATGATGCCGGTAATTTAAGTTATGCAATACAGCATATTACAATTATTGATAATTATGTTGATGTGTTTTTAGATGATCTTCAAGGGTGTGAAATTTTTAATGGTAGTGGTTTTGATTTTGATTTAAGTACCAATAGAAACTTTATTTTAGAATATCAACAAAAACCAGACAACTACGAAATATCATTCTATGATTCTCTTGAAAATGCTGAGAGTCAATCTAATTCTTTGAATGATAATTACCATCTATCTGAAGATAATCTCGTAGAGATTTTTGTTAGAATAAATGATGAAACTAGAAATGACCTCTGTAGTGTGAGATATACAATGTTTACTTTAAAACTTCAACCTTATATTGCTCTTGATTTTGATGTTAAAATTGAATCAAAATTAAAGGGAGCGTTAAGTAATTTGAAAGTTAGTATTTTTGACTCTAATGAATATGAATTTAGACTTGATGATGGTGTATGGCAGCGGTTTGGAGAGTTTGAGGACGTAGAAGCTGGAGAACATATAATACAGCTAAAAAGCATAGATGGATGTAACTTGACAAGTGAGCGGGTTGTCGTGTTTGGATTGCCTGTTTATTTTACACCAAATAATGATGGGTATAATGATGTGTGGAGTATAAAAAAACTACCTAAGTATTTAGATATTAGTATTGATATATTTGACAGGTTTGGCCGAGTATTAACCCAGTTGAATAAATTAAATACGTGCTGGAATGGTTCGGTAAAGGGAGAACTTTTACCAGAAGATGACTACTGGTATAAAATAGTTTTTAAAGATCCTAATACATCAACATATAATTCCAAAGTTTCACATTTCACTTTGAAAAGATAACCCGTTTACCTTTTTAAAAATTTTGAATAAATGAAATTCCAAAATTTGTGCGTTCAGTTCTAATATTGGCTGGTGTAGAAATTCCTGAATATTTCATAAGTTTATTTTCATCGTAAGATAAAGTGGATAAAACAAAATCGATTCTACTTGCCCCTAAATTATATCCAAACCCAAAAGAATAAGTGTTTGTATTGTTTAAAATATTTTTGTCTTTATACGGGGTTTCCTGAAATACATAACCACCTCTTACGCTAAGGTTTTGGAATCTAAATTCTGTTCCCAATCTAAGTGTAGATGTTGGTTTGAAAATAGAACTAATTAGTTGATTTTGATCCCGAAAATAAGGGTCATTTGAAGGACCAAATTGTAAGTTTGAATAATCTTTATAAGAATAATCAATACTTAACAAACCATATTCGCCAAAAACATAAGCGGCACTAGCAGTTGTGGTACTTGGTATTCTTAAATTATAAGGGTCAAATAAATTTATAGTATTTGGGGAGAATGTAAAAGGTAAAAGGTTATCATCATTATCATCCAAATACTCACCATTTGTAGAAATTGATTGTTGGAACTGTTCTTCAATGGTAAACCAAGTTGGTGATTTATAGTTAAGACCAAGTCTTAGTGATTCTGTTACTTTGTATATACCACCTATTTGTAATGAAATACCATCGCCTATAGTAAATAGATAATTAGAAAAATTAATATACTTAACTCTGCTATCTGCATTAGAATTATTTTCAATCAAATCAACCGTGTTAGAGTATTTAAAATAATGGTAGTTTAAATTAACTCCCAGTTGCAGTTTGTCTTTGTATTGCGTTCCAATATTAAAGGTATAACGAGAGCTATTACCTTCACCAAAATCATAATAATTTTGATTGAATTCCCCAGTGCCTAGGTTAGAAACATATTGTGTATTTGTATCTGTATTATCAATAGGGTCTATGATGAAAGACTCATAGCCTAGAAAAGCCTGTTGATGAGATTGGCCATAAAAATACCCGATTTCTGAATAGGCAGTATTTAAAGTTTCTCCTTCTAGCGCGCTAATCTCATTCAGAGGTTTGCCTTGTGCATTGCTAATGAAATAATTTGAAACTGATTCTGAATTTCTTCCTATACCTCTCCAAATATTATCAAATGATCCGTTCTGATCGTAATTGAATCCAAAACTAATTTTATTCCAAGGGTTAGAAGAGCCATTTGATTTTAGAACTACAATAAATCCAATTTGATTAATATCAGTATTTGAATCAGTTGAGGTGTTTAATGAGTTTGTGTAGAGTGTATTATTAGAGTATCCTCTATTAATAACACTTATACCAAATTGACCATAGTTATATACTGCCGAACCAGCAGGATTATGAGCAAAAGCTGAAAGATCTCCCCCTAAAGCTCCAAAAGCACCCCCCATTGCTTGAAACCTAGAGGTGCCTTGAAGATTATCATCAGCGTATCTTAACGCATCATTAAAGTCTTGAGCAAATAATGATAAACTAGATATTGTAATAAAAATTGTTATGATAAATTGTTTCATGTACTTAAATTTTATCTTCTTCCTCCTCCTCTTCTCGACGATCTTGACATAGATCCACTGCTTCTATTGAGCGAGCTACTTCCTGAAAAGGAAGATCTTGAGCTTCTGTTAGATGAATTATTTGATGATGAATTATAGTTTCTACTTTTTTGGTAGTTATTAGAATTCGAATCTTTTGAATTATTATAATATTGTCTTTTGTTATTGCTTTCAGGGGTGCTATTTCTTGAAACACTGTAACCTCTTCTCTTACTGTAATCGTTTCTTTTTTTTGAGTTGTAGTCTAATTTAGAGTAAGAATTAGAAATTCTACGCCTGGTTTCATCAAGCGAATTTGATGAAGATGAAATGGTATTATAGTTTCTTGAACTTCTACCTAAAACAGAACTATTTATATTTCTACTCGAGTTATAGGCATATGCATTTCCATAGGTACTAGTTCGCCTTCCATTAACTCTGTTATAAGGTGTTCGGTAGTATGGGGTGTTGTATGAAGGAAACCAAATGTTATTAGGATAAAACCAATTATTGTAAAAGCCTCCATACCATCCGCCATTAAATCCACCGTAAAAATTAGGATAGAAGGGATCGAAGAAAAATGGTGAATTCCAGTAATTAAAACCCCAGTAAAAGAAAGGGTCTCCCCAATAATTAAAATTCCAAGGATTGGTATTAATATTAACGGTTATATTGTTATCAGGATTTTCTCCCCACCCTCCATAACTATTTGTTTCTTCAGGGTTATTGGTGGAACTGGAATAGCTGTTTACATCAGTAAAGACATCTTGAGTAGAATCATTTACCTGATATTGCATTGCTTTTTCAGAAAAAACATGTTTATAGTAAGCGTTATTATTTGATACTATTTTTTGATTTTCGTCATTACTTTCGGGTACAGAAGTCTCGTTTTTGGTAATTTCTTGGTAAAAAGGTGTCTTTTCAGGCTTAGAATTATAAATACCATCTGAATCATAAGTAGATAACTGATAGCTTCCACAATTCAATAAACTTGAACTAATAATTAATAGCGTAATGAATTGAGATACCGAAAATGAAAATTTGAACTGTAGCATAACTCTTGAATTTAATTGTCGAACAACACAAAAATAGTTAGTTTTGTTCAACTATAATTTACGTAATTAATATCACAATTTTTGTGCCAAAATTAAATGAATGGGTAAAAAATTAACAAAGCGATCAGAAGATTACTCTAAATGGTATAATGAATTAGTTGTTAAGGCTGATTTAGCAGAGAATTCTGCTGTTAGAGGCTGTATGGTAATTAAGCCTTATGGTTTTGGAATTTGGGAAAAAATGCAAGCTGAGCTTGATAAAAAGTTTAAAGCTACGGGACATCAAAATGCCTATTTCCCATTATTTGTTCCTAAGAGTTTATTTGAAGCTGAGGAGAAAAATGCAGAAGGATTTGCAAAAGAATGTGCAGTTGTTACACATTATAGATTGGAATCTGATCCAGATCAGCAGGGAAAACTAAGAGTTGATCCTAAAGCAAAATTAGAAGAAGAGTTAGTGGTTAGACCAACCAGTGAGGCGATTATTTGGAATACATACAAAAATTGGATTCAAAGTTATAGAGATTTGCCTATTCTTATTAATCAATGGGCTAATGTTGTCAGATGGGAAATGAGAACACGTCTGTTTTTAAGGACTGCCGAATTTTTATGGCAAGAGGGGCATACTGCTCACGAGACCGAAGCCGAGGCAATTAAAGAAACAGAATTAATGAATAGTGTTTATGCAGATTTTGTTGAAAATTTTATGGCTATTCCTGTAATACAAGGAAAAAAGACTGAGAGTGAGCGTTTTGCAGGTGCTGTTGAAACCTATTGTATAGAGGCTTTAATGCAAGATGGAAAAGCGCTTCAAGCTGGTACATCACATTTCTTAGGACAGAATTTTGCAAAAGCATTTGATGTTAAATTTACTAATAAAGAAGGCAAACAGGATTATGTTTGGGCAACTTCATGGGGGGTTTCAACCCGTCTTATGGGGGCTTTAATTATGACTCATAGTGATGATTTTGGATTGGTATTACCTCCAAAATTAGCACCTACTCAAGTCGTGATTGTTCCTATTTATAAAAATGAGGAACAACTTACTGCTATAACTGAAAAAGCCACCCAAATTAAATCCAAACTGGAAGCCCAAGGTGTCTCATGTAAGTTTGATAACAGAGATACGTTGCGCCCTGGAGCAAAATTTGCACACTATGAACTGCAAGGTGTTCCAATTAGATTAGCTATTGGGCCAAAAGATCTTGAGAATGGTACTGTTGAACTAGCACGTCGTGATACATTATCTAAACAATTCGAATCAATTGAAGACGTTGCTTCATTGATTCCAGTGCTTTTAGATGAAATTCAAGAATCATTATTTGATAAAGCATTATCATTAAGAGATTCTCATATCACTAAAGTTGATAATTTTGATGAATTTAAATCTGTCATAGAGAATAAAGGAGGGTTTGTTTCTGCTCATTGGGATGGTACTAATGAAACAGAACAAAAGGTTAAAGAGCTTACAAAAGCAACTATAAGATGTATTCCTTTAGATAATGATAAGGAAGAAGGGAAATGTATAGTAACAGGTGCATTTTCCAAGCAAAGAGTGTTATTTGCTAAGGCTTATTAAATTTTTTAAAAAAAAATAAATTATTGTTGTTAGAGTAAAAAAGTGTTGTATATTTGCAACCGCAAACGGGAAAAATATTATTTCTCAGAGTTCATTTAAATAGTGTTGCACTTTAAGTTTTAATATTTATATTTGCAAACTAAACAAAATGGCCCGTTCGTCTATCGGCTAGGACGCCAGGTTTTCATCCTGGTAAGAGGGGTTCGATTCCCCTACGGGCTACAATTTTTATAATAAGATATTATGGCAAATCACAAGTCAGCTTTAAAAAGAATAAGAAGTAACGAAAAGAAAAGATTGTTGAACAAGTATCAACACAAGACTACTCGTAACGCTATGAGAAAACTTAAAGGTTTAGAGTCTGTTAAAGAAGCTAAAGCACTACTTCCTCAAGTTATCTCAATGATTGACAAATTAGCTAAGAAAAATGTTATTCATAGTAACAAAGCTTCAAACTTAAAATCTAAGTTAACTAAACACGTTGCAACTCTTTAATTTGTAACATTATAGATATATTAGAAGTCCTCTTTTAGAGGGCTTTTTTTATGACCAACAATAAGATAATAAAGGCATAAAAAAAGCAACTCTATGAGTTGCTTTTTTATTTAATATGAATAGAAACTATCCATTCATTGATATAAGAAACTCTTCGTTATTTCTTGTTTGTTTTATTCTTTCATTAATAAATTCCATGGCTTCAATAGGATTCATATCTGCAAGATATTTTCTCATTACCCACATGCGTTGTATGGTACTTTCGTCAAGTAATAAATCATCTCTTCTAGTACTTGATGACGTCAAGTCAATAGCAGGGAATATCCTTCTATTTGATATTTTTCTATCAAGCTGTAACTCCATATTACCTGTACCTTTAAATTCCTCAAATATTACTTCGTCCATTTTAGACCCGGTTTCAGTAAGAGCTGTGGCAATAATTGTTAAAGACCCACCATTTTCAATATTTCTAGCTGCACCAAAAAAACGTTTAGGTCTGTGAAGTGCATTAGCATCAACACCACCACTCAAAATTTTTCCTGAAGCAGGTTGAACAGTATTATAAGCTCTTGCTAGTCTGGTTATAGAATCTAATAAAATAACCACATCATGACCACATTCAACAAGTCTTTTTGCTTTTTCTAGTACGATATTGGCAATTTTAACATGTTCATGAGCTTCTTTATCAAAAGTTGAAGCTATTACTTCACCTTTTACGTTACGTTGCATATCTGTAACTTCTTCAGGGCGTTCATCTATCAAAAGAATCATTTGATATACTTCAGGGTGGTTTGCTGCAATTGCATTTGCAACATCTTTAAGAAGCATAGTTTTTCCGGTTTTTGGTTGAGAAACAATCATTCCTCTTTGTCCTTTTCCAATTGGAGAAAACATATCCATAATTCGGGTAGATATACTGGTTTGTTTTTCAGCTATTTTAAACTTTTCTTGAGGGAACAAAGGTGTAAGGTGTTCAAATGAAACACGATCTCTAACAACTTCCGGATTTTGACCATTAATTTTACTAACCTTAATCAAAGGGAAGTATTTTTCACCTTCTTTTGGAGGTCTAACATGGCCCAGTACAGTATCACCAGTTTTAAGTCCAAAAAGTCTTATCTGAGATTGAGATACGTAAATATCATCAGGGGATGATAAATAATTATAATCTGATGATCTTAAAAATCCATAGCCATCAGACATGATATCTAAAACACCCTCACTTTCAATAATAGCATCAAACTCAAAATCAGGTTCCTTAAAACGATTTCTCGAATCTTTATTACCATTTTGTTGTTTTTGTTCTCTGTTTTGGTTGTGGCTTCTGTCTTTGTTGTTGAGCTGTCGATTGTCTCTCTGGTTATTAGAGCGATGATCTTTATTAGGTTTTTGATCCTTTTGCTGGTTTGAATTATGCTTATCGTTTTTCTGATGCTGATCTCTTTTTAAGTTTTTATCAGCCTCATTTTTTGCATCTTGGCTATTATTTTCCAAACCCTCTTTTTGGTTATTTAAAGAAGTGGTTGGAATGTTATTTTCTTTTTTTGCCTGGGCGTTATCACCTTGGATAGGTTTTCTTGTACGTTGCCTTTTAGGCTTGTTCTCATTCTGTAACTGAGGTTCTTTATGTTGTGCAGCCTTTTTTAGTTCTGTTGGATTAGCCGCTTGGTAGTCTAGAATTTGATATACTAAATCTAATTTTTTTAAAGATTTAATTTTAGGAATTTTTAACTGTATACCGATTTCTTGTAGCTCGGCTAGTTTTTTTTCTTTAAGTTGAGAAATTTCAAACATTTAGTTAATATAAAAATTATAAAATAATTTACTTTTCAGATTTTGATGAATAAGGTAATGTTAATTAAATAGGGAGTATTGATAGAAGTTTAAATGTAATAATCAATACTTGATGTGTTGTTATATGCAATAATACAATTTTATTTTAAAATTAGTTTTTTTTTTGAAAGAAACTTTTAGATTTGTGCTTTGTTAAAATTATGCTTCAAAGAATACAAACATTATACCTTTTAGGAGTTATCATCAACTCAACTGCTTTAGCCTATTTGTTGGGTTTATGGACGTCAGTGGATGGTAGTGTAATGTATGCCAAAGACTACCCATCTATTTTGGGTATTTTTGGATTTTCTACATTCTTTGCAATTTTTTCAATTTTCAGTTACAAAAAAAGAAAGAATCAGTTCATTTTAGGGCGATTCAATATCATATTAAACTTTATTTTACTAGGATTATTCGTTTACCAATCTCTAAATTTATCTGGAGAAACTAAGGTTTCTGAGAAAGGTATTGGGATGCTCATTCCTTTAATTTCTATCGTGTTTTTAGCTTTAGCTAATAAAGCCATCAAAAAGGATGAGGATCTTGTAAAATCTGTAGATAGGATCCGATAAACCTAACATCTTAGTAGTATTAGTGCGTAAGAGGCCTGTATTTTAATGCAGGCCTCTTTATTTTGGGTATTCTATAACTTCAAGATCTTTTATTTGCCCTTCACTTATTTTAAATCTTAACATAGTTCTTTTTTTATGGAAACCATGTTTACCAATAGCACCTGGATTCATATGTATTAAATTTAAATTTTTGTCAGGCATAACTTTTAAAATATGAGAATGTCCACAAATAAATAAATCTGGAGGATTTAATTTTATTTCAGCCCTAGTTCTCATATTATATTTAGGCGGATAGCCACCAATATGAGTAATCCATACACTAATGCCTTCGCATTTAAATTTTAAATGTTCAGAAAATTCATTTCTAACAGAAGCGGCGTCAATATTTCCAAAAACAGCTCTTAAATTAGACACTGATTTTAAGGCATCTGTAACATTTAAACTTCCAATGTCACCAGCATGCCACACTTCGTCTGAAGCTTTTGCATGTTTTAATATTTGTTCATCAATATGACCATGAGTATCTGATAAAAGCAGTATTTTTTTCATTCGGCGGTATATTCCTAATTTAGAAAGAAATCTAACTATATTTGTTGATTTATTGGTAAAATTAATTATTAGTTTGAGATATTTTATAGAATTAGCATATGATGGTACTGCATATCATGGATGGCAAGTTCAGCCTGAAGTAATATCTGTTCAAGAAGCCGTTGAGAAGGCTTTGTCTTTATTGTTAAAAAAGTCTATAAATCTGGTTGCTGCTGGAAGAACAGATGCAGGAGTTCATGCATTACAAATGTTTGCTCATTTTGATTTTGATCAAATCATTGGTAAAAGTTTGATTTCAAGATTAAATTCTTATTTGTCAAAAGATATCGTCATTTATGATATTTTTCAAGTTAATAATGGTGCTCACGCTAGATTTGATGCTACTTCAAGAAGTTATTTATATAAAATTAATTCATTTAAAAATCCATTTTCTTTGAATCAGGCCTATCAGTTTTTTAAACCTTTAGATTTAGAGGCTATGAACACGGCTTGTAGAATACTTTTTGAGTATACAGATTTTGAATGTTTTTCCAAAGTTAATACTGATGTTAAAACATTTAATTGTGAAATTATGCAAGCGAATTGGGATGTTCAGGGTCACGAGATTCATTTTAATGTCACAGCAGATCGTTTTTTAAGAAACATGGTGAGAGCAATTGTAGGTACCATGATTAATATTGGTTTAGGGAAATTAAAACCTGAGGATTTACATCATATTATAAGTTCTAAGAATAGGAGTGAAGCTGGTTATTCTGTTCCTGCTCATGGTTTATACTTAACAAAAATAGCATACCCTTACAATTTAAACTAGAATAATGTCCACAAAAAAACCACCTTTATTTGATATCCAACTTTTCAAGGACCTTCTTAATTACATCAGACCGTATAAAGTTGTTTTTATTAGTTCTATAATTTTTGTTGTGGGATTGGCAATTTTTGGAGCTTTGAGACCATATGTATTGAAAGAGGCCGTTGATGTTAAAATAAGTGTTAAAGATTACAATGGGTTTTTAACCTACATTATTATAATGATAGGACTTTTGATGCTTGAAGCAATCTTTCAAGTATTGTTTATTTATTCAGCAGCATGGCTAGGACAATCAGTTGTAAGAGATATCAGAGTTAAACTTTTCAAAAAAATTTTAAGTTTTAAAATGGCTTATTATGATAAGTCATCGGTTGGTGTTTTAATAACTCGAACCGTAACAGATATGGAGCGTATCGCAGATATTTTTGGTCAAGGTCTTTTTATGATTGTTTCGGATATTTTAAAAATGACAGTAGTTGCAGGGATAATGATTTTTATGAATTGGAAATTGAGTTTAATTGTATTTACAACACTTCCGTTGATTCTTTTAGCTACTAAAATTTTTCAAAAATATATGAAAATGGCCTTTCAAGAGGTGAGGAATGAAATTGCAAACTTAAATTCTTTTGTTCAAGAGCGGATTGTAGGTATGAAAATTCTTCAGGTTTTTTCTCGAGAGACCATTGAAATGGAGCGCTTTAAGGCCATAAATAACAAACATAAAAAGGGGTGGCTTAAGACCGTATGGTATAACTCTATTTTTTTTCCTATTGCTGAGATTTTATCATCATTAACACTTGGAGTTGTTATATGGTTTGGAGGTATTAATAGTGTGGTATCCAATTTATCAACTCAAGGTGAGTTGTTTGCGTTTATTATGATGATTCCTATGATGTTTCGCCCTTTAAATCAGATTGCCAATAAATTCAATACGCTTCAAATGGGTATGGTAGCCGCTGATCGTGTTTTTAAGGTTTTAAATACCCAATCAAAGATTTCAAATAAAGGGGATTACAGCCCTAAAAATGTTAGTGGTAACATAGCTTTTAAAAAGGTGCAGTTTTCATATAAAGAAGGAGAGCCCGTAATAAATGATTTTACTTTAGATATAAAATCAGGAGAGACTATTGCTATTGTTGGTGCTACAGGTGCAGGTAAATCAACAATAATTAGTTTGTTAAATCGATTTTATGAAATAGATTCAGGGATAATCACACTGGATGGTGTTGATATAAATTCTTTTGATTTAGACAGTTTAAGAACTCATGTAGCTGTTGTACTTCAGGATGTTTTTCTTTTTGCAGATACCATTCTAAGTAATATTTCTTTAAATGATGAGTCGATTACACAAGAGAATATTAAAGCTGCTGCTAAAGAAATTGGAATACACGATTTTATTGAATCCCTTCCAGAATCCTATAATTATAATGTTAAAGAAAGAGGGGTTATGTTGTCATCAGGACAACGGCAGTTAATTTCTTTTCTAAGAGCATACGTGTCTAATCCCGCCGTTTTAATTTTAGATGAGGCGACATCCTCAGTTGATAACCAATCAGAACAACTTATTCAAGCAGCGACAGAAAAAATCACTAGCAACAGAACATCAATTGTTATTGCTCATAGGTTAGCAACTATAAAAAAGGCTGATCGAATAATTGTCATGGATTCAGGAAGCATAGTGGAACAAGGCACTCATGATTCTTTATTGAAAAAACCGAGTGGTTTTTACAAGAAGTTATACGAAGCGCAATTTACTAAATCAGAAACAATTGAAGCTTAAACTAAGTCTTTTTGAATTTTTTTAATTAGTCCCTCTACATCTTTGTAGATTATGAATTCTCCATTTTTTATATAAGAGATATGCCCAGTTTCTTCACTTACAGCAATCGCTAAAGCATCTGTTTTTTCTGTAATTCCAACAGCTGCTCTGTGTCTCAATCCGTAACGCTTAGGAATATTATTTTCGTTTGTTAATGGTAATATAATTCGTGTAGCCTTCACAAAATTGCCTTCTATTATTATGGCACCGTCATGTAATGGGCTATTTTTAAAAAAGATACTTTCAATAATTGGCTGGCTTAATGTAATGTTAGTGGTGTCTCCAGTATCAAGTAAAAAATCCAAATTATTATTGCGCTCAAGGACAATTAATGCCCCTGTTTTAGATTCAGACATATTCTTACATGCCATGATAATACTTTCAACATCAGTATCTGAGGAAACTTCACTTTTAAGAAATTTCATCTTCCCAAAGATTGATTTACCTCTAATATTAGTTGAACCAATCATAAGTAGAAATTTTCGAATTTCTGGCTGGAAAACAACAATTAATGCGATGATTCCCACTTTCATAAACCCGTCAAAAATACGGTGCATCATATCCATTTGAAGATAGTCAGTCAGCCTCCAAACCAAATAAATAACAATAATACCAATGAAAATATTAACAGCTACTGTACCTTTTACTAGTTTATAGACATAATATAAAAGAATAGCAACAAGAAAAACATCTATGAAATCTATGATGCCGAATTCCCAAAATTTAAATTGTTCCAACACACTGAGTTTTTATTAAAAATAGGAGTTAAATTTTATCTTCACAACTACTCGATTGAATTGCTTTCCAAAGATTCAAATAATTGTATGCATTCCACAGCCTCTTTTACATCATGTACCCTAAGTATAGTGGCTCCTTTGGTTAAGCCTATACTGTTTAAAGCGCTTGTTCCGTTAAGTGCTTTGTCTGCGGTACTATCTAGTGTTTTGTAAATCATCGATTTTCTTGAAACACCAAGAAGAATTGGAAGTTCAAAAATATTAAAGTAATCTAGATGCTTTAAAATCGTAAAATTCTGATTCGTGTTTTTTGCAAAACCAATTCCTGGATCAACTATAAGGTCATTAATACCTATTTTTTTTGCATGGTGCACTTGTTCTGATAATTCTTTAACTACATCAACCAGAAGATTTTCATATTTTGTTTTAGAACTCATGTTTTGTGGAGTTCCTCTCATGTGCATCATAATATAAGGGACTTGGAATGCTCTAATAGTTTTTAGCATATTCTCATCTGCTTTTCCCGCAGAAATATCATTTATAATCGCTGCACCATGATTTATAGCGTGTTTTGCCACATTACTTCTAAATGTATCCACAGAAATTAAAACATCATCAAACTTAGTACATATAGCATTTAATACTGGGAGGAGTCTATCTAATTCTTCTATTTCAGAAATATGGTCTGCACCCGGTCTTGAGCTATAAGCACCAATATCAATAAAAGTAGCACCGTCAGCTAACATTGTTTCAACCTGAGTTAGAAAATCAGAATCGCTTTTGTATTTCCCTCCATCATAAAAAGAATCTGGGGTAATATTAAGGATTCCCATGACTTTAGGTGAGCTAAGATCTATTAACCGACCTTTACAATTAATCGTTTTCACAAAAAAATATCAAAAGGTTTAAAGTTTTTTAATTCAATTAATTTATGCGAAATTTACGGAAAATAATACGACTTCATGCAAGATACATCTAAACAATACGATGAAATCATTTCAATATGTAGAGAACTGTTTTTAAAAAAAATGAAAGATTATGGTAGTCCTTGGCGCATTCTTAGATTACCTTCTTTAACTGACCAGATTTTTATAAAAGCACAACGCATTAGAGGTTTACAACAAAACGAAGTTCAGAAAATAAACGAAGGACAAGAATCTGAGTTTATTGGTATTATAAATTATTCAGTAATGGCCCTGATCCAAATAGATAGGGGTGTAGTGGAACAACCCGATTTAAGTGATACAGAGGTTAAAGAATTATATGATAGTACTTTAGCCGTTACGAAGCAACTTATGGAAGATAAAAATCATGATTATGGTGAAGCTTGGCGAGACATGCGAGTGAGCTCGCTTACCGATCTTATTTTACAAAAACTGCTTAGGGTGAAACAAATTGAAAATAATGAAGGAAAGACTATAGTTAGTGAAGGGATTGACGCCAACTATCAGGATATGATAAATTATGCAGTCTTTGCTATGATTCATTTAAATGCAAATAAATAATGAAATACTTAGTTGGATTTAGTAGGGTATTTGTAGGTGTACTTTTTATAATTTCGGGATTGATTAAACTTAATGATCCTGTTGGTTTTTCATTCAAACTTGAGGAATATTTTAGTCCTTCAGTTTTAGACTTAAACTTTTTAATGCCCTATGCACTTTTATTAGCAGTAGTATTAGTTATTCTTGAAGTGCTCCTAGGGGTGTTTTTACTAATAGGCTATCGAAAGAAAATTACGGTATTCAGTTTATTGGCAATGATCTTGTTTTTTACTTTTCTCACTTTTTACTCTGCTTATTATAATAAAGTAACTGATTGTGGGTGTTTTGGAGACGCCTTGAAATTAACACCATGGCAATCATTTTATAAAGATGTAGTGCTCCTAGTACTTATTTTTCTTTTGAGTTTTAACATGCGTTTTATAACACCGCTATTTTCTAAATTGAATGCGGTGCTAATTTCATTGTTTTCCTTTTTAGGATGTTTGATTTTCGCTTATTATGTGCTAATGCATTTACCATATAAAGATTTCAGACCTTACAAAATAGGTGCAAATATTTTAGAGAATATGATTATTCCCGAAGATGCCCCTAAAGCTGTAATTAATTACAATTGGAAATTTAAAGTAGCTGGTAGTGAAAAAGTAGTCACCACCACAGGAAGCTATCCAAAGGTTGATGGTGAATTTGTAGGTGTTGACACAGAGGTTGTTAAGGAGGGTTATGAGCCACCTATTCACGATTTTACTATGGAAATAGACGGTGAAGATTTTACTTCATCTTTAATGGAAGAACCAAAGCTTTGTGTAGTTACTTTATATGATATTGATAAGGCTGAGAGTGAGGGATTAGAAAAAATTAACGCTCTAAGTGATTTTGCCCTAGCTTCAGGTTATAAAATTATTGGTCTTACAGCTTCTGGAAGTAATCAAATTGAAGTTTTAAAGTCAAAATATAATTTAAATTTTCAGTTCTATTTTTGTGATGAAACTGCTCTAAAAACCATTATAAGATCCAATCCAGGTATATTCGTTCTTAATAACGGTACCATAAAAGATAAAGCCCATTGGAACGATATCGAACAGTTAGATTTTAATTAGGTGTTTCGTTTAATAACTCATAAAATATTTTATGCTACTCTTACACTGTTTGGAGTTCTAACAGTAATCTTCTTTTTATTTAATGTGTTGCCTGGTGATCCCGCTAGAATGATGCTTGGTCAAAATGAAGACAGTGCGCAAATACAAATTATTAAAAGGAAGTATGGTTTTGATAAACCACTCACTACACAATACTTATATTACCTAAACGATGTAAGCCCAATATCTTTCCATTCAGATAATAGCAATGATTACACCTATTTTTCTGAGCGTAAATATCGTGGGTTAGTCCTTTTTAGTGTTTTTAAATTTAGTATCGCACTCAAGCAACCTTATTTAAGAATGTCTTTTACAAAACCGGGCAAACCTGTAGTTGAAATTATAAAAGAAACCATGCCTAATACGGTTATATTGGCGCTCACATCTATTATAATTGCTATAATTTTAGGCTTATCATTGGGTATAGTATCTGCGCTTTGTTTTGGTAGTTGGATAGATAAAATCATTCAATTAATAAGCACCTTTGGAATGAGTTTACCGTCTTTTTTTAGTGCGATTTTATTTGCTTGGATATTTGGATTCTTGCTGCATGAATTTACAGGTTTAAAAATGACAGGGAGTCTATATGAAGTCGATGATTTTGGTGAGTATTCATACAGGGCATGGAAGAATTTAGTTTTACCAGCTTTTGTTTTGGGAATCAGGCCAATAGCTGTATTTTCGCAACTTATGAGAAACGCACTCTTAGAAGTGTTAAATCAAGATTACATAAGAACAGCAAAATCTAAAGGCTTGTCAGCATTTAAAATAATTTATAAACATGCGCTGAAAAATGCTTTAAATCCAGTTATAACTGCAGTGTCTGGATGGTTTGCATCCATGTTAGCAGGGGCTGTTTTTGTAGAGTATATCTTTGGATGGAATGGGCTAGGTAAAGAAATTGTAAATGCGCTCAATACACTTGATTTACCCGTCATAATGGGAGCTGTTCTAACTGTAGCATTAACTTTTATACTAATCAATATTATTGTGGATATCATTTATGCACAATTAGACCCAAAAATTAAATTTTAAAATGAGAAAACAAATTGTAGCAGGAAACTGGAAAATGAACAACGATTCAAAAGAAACAGAGACTTTACTTGAAGCTCTAAAGCAACATAGCTGTCCTAATGATGTCTCTGTGATGGTAGCTCCTACTTTTGTCAATTTACAATCATCTGTAAACCATTTATCCAATTCACCTGTAGAGGTGGTTGCTCAAAATATGCATCAAGCAAAAAATGGCGCTTTCACAGGTGAGGTTAGTGCACAAATGTTACAAAGTATTGGTGTTAAGACGGTAATTTTAGGTCATAGCGAACGTCGTGCCTATTTTAATGAGACTAATTCGCTTTTAAAAGAAAAAGTTAAAACGGCATTGGATAGCGGTATGCAAGTCATTTTTTGTTTTGGAGAAGAATTATCAGATCGTCAATCATCAAATCACTTTAATGTTGTAGAGCAACAACTAAAAGAAAGTTTATTTAACCTCTCGGCCAATGAGTGGTCTCAAATTATTTTAGCTTATGAACCCGTATGGGCTATAGGTACTGGGGAAACTGCTTCTCCAGAACAAGCACAAGAAATGCATGCTTTTATTAGAACTGTTATAGCACAACACTATCCAGAAATAGCAGAAACAGTTTCAATATTGTATGGTGGGAGTGTTAAACCAGCCAATGCAAAATCAATATTTTCTAAACCAGATGTTGATGGAGGTCTAATTGGAGGGGCTTCTTTAAATGCTGATGACTTCTTTGGCATTGTTACTGCTTTTTAATTTTTAGATGGAATATATTGAAATCAATTTTGAAGTAAGCCCTTTACAACCTCATGTAGATATTCTTATTGCTGAATTAGGCTATTTGGGTTTTGAAAGTTTTGTAGAAACAGAACAAGGTGTTACGGCTTATATTCAAAAACCAGATTACAAGGATTGTTTATTAGACGAGATAAACATTTTAAAATCTAGTGAGGTTCAAATTTCCTATTCTATAAAAACTATAGCTCAAACCAATTGGAATGAAGAATGGGAGAAAAGTTTTGAACCCATTGAAATTGGTGGAAAATGTCATGTAAGAGCTCCATTCCATGAGCAAAAGCCTTGTGATTATGATTTAGTTATAGAGCCCAAAATGAGTTTTGGAACAGGACATCACGAGACAACACATATGATGCTTCAATTTATTCTTGATCATGATTTCAAAAACAAAGCAGTACTTGATATGGGATGTGGTACTGGAGTGCTTGCAATTTTAGCATCAAAAAAAGGGGCTTTTTGTGTAGATGCTATAGATATAGATAATTGGTGTTATGAAAATAGTATGGAGAATGTTAATAGAAATGAATGTAATAATATTAACGTTCAGGAAGGAGATGCTTCTTTGCTAATCCACCAAAAATACGATTGTATCTTAGCTAATATTAACAGAAATATATTAATTAATGACCTTTCTACTTATGTAAGCTGTTTGAATAATAGAGGTAGTTTGTTTTTAAGTGGATTTTATAATGTGGATATTCCAATCATAGAAGCTGCATGTAATGCGCTTAATTTAAAATTACAAGCTAAGCAAGAGCAGAAAAATTGGGTTGCGTTAAAATTTGTAAATTCGTAAAAAACTTATAATGAGTACTTTAACTGAAGTAAAAGAGCTGCTCATAGAGCAGGAAGAAGTTGTTAACGAGAATGAAATAGTTTTGTTTAATGACGATGTCAATACTTTTGATCATGTCATAGACGTATTAGTTTCAGTTTGTGACCACTCTCCTGTTCAAGCAGAACAATGTGCGATTATTGTTCATTATAAAGGGCAATGTACTGTAAAAACAGGTGGAATTGACGAGTTGGTTCCCAAATGTAGAAAGCTTCAACAAGAAGGTCTAAGCGCCGAGATTATTTAGTAAAAATTTAAATTTCTGCGGGTCTAATTTGGATATAAAAAATTAAAACTATTATATTTGCACCCACATTTAAAAGGCCTCGTAGCATAACTGAATAGTGCACTTGATTACGGCTCAAGAGGTTGCAGGTTTGAATCCTGCCGAGGTCAC
>JBELHJ010000030.1:13388-28961 GCA_042091495.1 Bacteroidota bacterium | reverse complement strand
TTTTACTGTTCCTTTTTTGCTTTTAACCACTAATTTTTTGTAGGAGCTCTCTTATACCCTTTTCAAGACCATCTAAAATGTGACAATAGGATTTTAGTTTATGAATTTTCTTTTTAAAATTACATCGACGATATGTTGCGTAGCACCTTTATTGTCTATAATGTAATTTTTTGTAATATCAGAAGTAAGGTCTCTAAATCTTTTGTCATCGGTAAACTTTAAAATAATACTTTCAAATTCTGATTTGTTTTTTACCACATATACGCCTTTCATTTTAATCAGAGATTCGGCTTCTGGAAAATTTTTGTAATTTTTTCCAATAATTATAGGAGATCCAAATGCTGCGGGTTCCAATATATTATGAAGTCCTGAGTTACCCATGCCACCACCTACATAGCTTATATCTGCGTATGCGTAAATTTTTGTTAAAAAACCAATAGTATCTATAACAAAACAGTTTGCAGTTTTTAATTCAGATTTTTTATAATTGGAATAGAAAATAGTTTTAGAAGAAATGTGATCAGATAAAAAACCACATTCAGATTTTGATATATTATGTGGTGCAATTATGTACTTGTAATGAGGGTATTTATTAATAAAATCAATAAATAATTCAGCGTCTTCTTTCCACGAACTTCCAAAAACAACACACAACTTTTGATCTTTAAATGCTTCAATAAAGTCAAGGGTGTTATTTGTTAAAAGCTGATTACTAACCCTGTCAAATCTTGTATCACCCGATATAGAAAAACTAGAATAATTAATCTTTTTAAGAAGATCAATAGATTTTTGATTCTGAGTAAAAATATGACTAAACTTTTTAATAGTGTTGGTCATTATTTTCCCATAGGATTTAAAATAAATTTGATTACTTCTAAAAAGCGCTGATATTAAAATTACTTTTAAGTTGTTTTTATGAATTTCATTAATATAGTTAGGCCATATATCATATTTAACAAAAACAGAAAGTTCCGGTTTTACAATATCTATAAATGCTTTGGCATTAGATTTAGTGTCAAGCGGTAAGTAACACACAATGGAAGTAATTGGGTTTGATTTTCTTATTTCATAACCCGAGGGTGAGAAAAAAGTAAGGACTAAATTATGATTTGGAAATTTATTTTTAATTGCAGTGAATACGGGTAACCCTTGTTCATATTCACCAAGTGAGGCACAATGAAACCATAAGTTTTTTTGGTCTGTAATGTTAGCAGTCTTTAATATGTCAAAAGTGTGGTTTCTCCCTTCAACGCCTTTTCTAATTTTTGGCGAAAATAATCCTATAGCCTTAACTAGAGGTAGTGCTATGTTTATTAAAATTTGATACATAATGGCATAGAATTCATTAACAAAAATACATTTCTTACCCCTAACTTTCTCTATGCTCTGAATCATTTTTTGTATTTTCGCATGCGACTTATTCTAATATTACAAAGGATAAGATTAAATTTCAAATTAGAATACTTGATGAGAAAAATTCAAATGGTTGACTTAAAAAGTCAATACCAGTCTATAAAAGAAGAGGTTAAAGAGTCTATGAATGAAGTGTTGGAGTCTACAGCTTTCATTAATGGTCCTAAAGTTCATGAATTTCAAAAAAATCTTGAAAATTATCTTGGAGTTAAGCATGTAATTCCTTGTGCTAACGGAACTGATGCTTTACAAATTGCCATGATGGCACTTGGTTTAAAACCGGGAGATGAAGTAATTACTGCGGATTTTACATTTGCAGCTACTGTTGAGGTAATTGCTTTATTGGGACTCACACCAGTTTTAGTTGATGTAGATCCTATCAATTTTAATATTGATACAAAAGCAATAGAAAATGCCATCACTCCAAATACAAAAGCAATTGTTCCGGTTCATCTTTTTGGGATGTGTGCTAATATGGAAACCATACATGAAATAGCTAAAAAACATAATCTTTTTGTTATTGAAGACAATGCGCAAGCTATTGGAGCTAATTATACGTTTTCTAATGGTATTAAAGTAAAGTCAGGAACAATGGGTCATGTAGCTTCAACATCTTTTTTCCCGTCCAAAAATTTAGGATGTTATGGAGATGGTGGTGCTATTTTCACCAATGATGACGAATTAGCTCATAAAATTAGAGGAATTGTCAATCACGGTATGTATAAGCGCTATCATCATGATGTAGTTGGTGTTAATTCCAGATTGGATGCCATGCAAGCTGCTGTATTAGATATTAAACTAAAGCATTTAGATAACTATAACTCTAAACGAAGAGCAGCTGCTAAAGCTTATACTTCTAAGTTTTTAAATCACCCTAATTTGATAACTCCTTCAGGAAGCTCTTCATGTGATGGTATTTGTTCCAGTTGTGATTGTCATGTTTTTCATCAGTACACTTTACGCGTCATTGATGCAGATCGTGATGGCCTTGTTGCTTATTTAAATGCAAATGGAATACCTTGTGGTGTTTATTATCCGATACCTTTACATAAACAAAAAGCTTATACAGATATACGTTACAATGAAGTTGATTTTAAGATAACAAATATGCTTTCTGATCAGGTTATTTCTTTGCCTATGCATTCTGAACTCGATGAAGAACAAATCGATTTTATTGCCTCAAAAATATTAGAATACTTAAACTAAACCTATGAAAATATTAGTAACCGGAGGTCTTGGATTTATTGGATCTCACACAGTAGTTGAATTACAAAACAAAAACTTTGAAGTTGTTATTATTGATGACCTTTCAAATTCATCTAAGGATGTTTTGGATGGGATTTTTGCAATAACAGGTAAAATGCCAATTTTTGAAGAGTTAGACATTAAAAATGAAGCGCACTTAAATTCTTTTTTTCAGACTCATAATGATATAGCAGGAGTTATTCATTTTGCTGCAAGTAAAGCTGTTGGAGAAAGTGTAGAAAAACCTCTTTTGTATTACGAAAACAATTTGAATACTTTGGTTTACATGCTTAAGAATATTTTAAAATTATCATCATCTAATTTTATTTTTAGTTCTTCTTGTACAGTTTATGGTCAAGCAGATGAGATGCCAATTTTAGAGAGTGCTCCGGTAAAAAAAGCAGAATCACCATACGGTAATACCAAGCAAATAGGTGAGGAAATTATTAGTGATGTTTGTAAAGTGAATTCAAATTTTAGTGCCATTGCGCTTCGTTATTTTAATCCTATTGGGGCACATCCATCTGCTCATATTGGTGAACTACCACTTGGTGTTCCTCAAAATTTGGTGCCTTTCATAACCCAAACTGCTGCTGGGCTTAGAGATGAACTTTCAGTGTTTGGCGATGATTATCCCACTCCTGATGGCACCTGTATTCGTGATTATATTCATGTTGTTGATTTGGCTAAAGCTCATGTTGTAGCTATGGAACGCCTTTTAGAAAATAAGAATAAAGAGAATTATGAAGTTTTTAATATTGGTACTGGTAAAGGGAGCTCCGTATTAGAAGTTATTAAGTCTTTTGAAAGGGTTTCAGGTGAAAAATTAAATTATAAATTTGCTCCAAGAAGAACAGGTGATATAACAATGGCTTATGCTGAAACATCCCGATCAAATGAAGATTTAGGTTGGAAAGCTGAATCTAGTTTAGATGAGGCAATGCAATCTGCGTGGGATTGGGAAAGGAAAGTTAGAAATCTAGATTAATAAAAAAGCCTCTCTTTTAAAGTGAGGCTTTTTTATTAGGTTTAAATGTCATTACTAACAAAATAATCATGCCAGTGCTTACAGATACATCGGCAATGTTAAAGATTCCGGTTTTAAATACACCTCCCAAATCAATGAATAAAAAATCTGTTACCGATCCAAAACGAATACGATCACAGATATTGGCAATTCCACCTCCAGCAATTGCTGCTAGGGCAAAAGTACTGAGTGTATCGAGGTTAGTAGTTTTTAAAATATAGAATATTAAGTAACCTAAAACCAAAATAGGCATTGCAATAAGTAAAATTTGTTTTAAAATGGGGTTAAAGTCACTTCCCATTCCAAGAAATGCGCCAGTATTTTCAACATTTAGCATTAGAAAATAATCTCCAATCAATTCAATTTGATTATTAGGATTAACATATTTTCTGACCAAAAATTTAGAAATTTGATCAAGGACTATGTTAAATAGAATAAATAAATAAACTGAAATACTTCGCTTAGACGTGAACATACTTATTAGAATTCTGCAGAATTAATCTCCATTGCTCTATCAATTTTTTTAACAAGTCCTTGCAATACCTTACCTGGACCAATTTCAGTAAATGATGTCGCGCCATCAGCTATCATTTGTTTTACAGATTGTGTCCATTTTACAGGTGCAGTGAGTTGCTGTATTAAATTAGATTTTATTTCATTCTCATTAGTAATAGCAGATGCTGTTACGTTTTGATAGACTGGGCAACTTGGTTTATTAAATTTGGTGTCCTCAATTGCTGCAGCAAGTTCTTCTCTAGCTGGTTCCATTAATGGTGAATGAAATGCACCACCAACAGGAAGCACTAAAGCGCGTCTAGCCCCTAATACTTTTAATTGTTCACAAGCACTATTGATAGCCTCAATTTCTCCTGAGATAACAAGTTGTCCAGGACAATTGTAATTGGCTGCTACAACAATACCTTCTATTTTAGTAAATGTTTCTTCAACAATAAAATCTTCTAGACCTAACACTGCAGCCATTGTACTAGGTTTTATCTCACATGCTTTCTGCATAGCAATAGCTCTTTTTGAAACAAGTTTTAAACCATCCTCAAAAGCTAACGTATTGTTAGCAACAAGTGCAGATAATTCTCCAAGTGAATGCCCTGCTACCATGTCGGGTGAAAATAGATCACCCATTAACTTTGATAAAATTACAGAATGAAGGAAAATTGCGGGTTGTGTTACTTTAGTTTGCTTAAGGTCCTCTGCAGTTCCCTCAAACATAACATCTGTAATACTGAATCCTAATATATCGTTTGCTTTGTTAAATAATTCCTGTGCTAGTTCAGATTTTTCGTAAAGATCTAAACCCATACCAGAGAACTGTGCACCTTGACCTGGAAATACGTATGCTTTCATTATTTTAGTTTTAAAAGGGCAAAAATAGTAATTAATACCTAATGCAATACATGTTTTTAATTAATGGGAAATTTTACAGTCAAACTTGATTTAATTTTTTTTTTTGAACATTAAGAAATTCAGATTAATATTAATTTAAAACATTAAATCCTTACATAGGAAATGAAATCATAGTCGTAATCGTGAAGGTCATCTTTAGAGTGAGATGATTTTGAAACTTCTTTCCAAGTTTTTCCATCAATTGGGATAAAAAAAGTATCAGCTCCATCAAATGAATGATTAACTCTTGTTAACTCTATTTTATAAGCATAAGGCATGGCTAATTTATAAATTTCTCCTCCTCCAATTATAAATGGCTGATCATCATTAGTAACATACTTTATGGCTTCATCCATAGAATCTACTGTTATTACACCATCAGGAACTTGGTAGTTGTTTTGTCTAGTAATAACAATATGCGTTCTGTTAGGAAGCGGTTTTGGAAAGCTCTCAAAAGTTTTTCGACCCATAATAATATGGTGGCCACTAGTTAATGCTTTGAAGCGTTTTAAATCATTACTTAAATGCCAAATTAAGGTGTTATTTTTTCCAATAGCATCATTGTTATCAGCAGCCACAATAAGCGTTAGGTTTCTCTTTTTAATAATGTCTTTTTCAAGGTCATTTTTTGCCATCAAAGTTTCTTTTTCAATAAGGTTAGTTTTTATTTTTTCAATGCGTTTTTGTTGCAAAGCCATAAGTTTTTGTAATTGTTTTTCCTCCCAAGATTTACCTAAAAAGGGGTTGAGTATATAAACGTTAATTACATGATAAATAAAAACGACAATCCAAAATGTGATAGCAAATACATACCATTCTTTATCCAATAAAGTGTATTGCTTCCCTAAACCCATGAATTTGTTTGCAACAAATAGACAACTACATCCAAGGATTAAAATTATAAAATGATAATAAAGATTTTTTTTCTGCTTAATTCGGCTTTGAGCATTTTTAATCAGCTCAAGTTGATCTTTGTCTACTTTTTCTCGACGTTTAAAACCAAACATAACGTGTTTATTAAATGGCTACTTTACCTTTAATATGTGGATGTGGGTCGTAATCCACCAATGTAAAGTCTTCATATTTAAAGTTAAAAATATCTTTAACTTCCGGATTTATAATCATTTTAGGTAAAGGCTTTGGAGTTCTAGATGTCTGTAATTTTAATTGCTCTAAATGATTTGAATATATATGGGCGTCTCCGAAAGTATGAACAAATTCACCATAACCTAGATCGCATACTTGGGCCATCATCATTGTAAATAACGCATAGGAAGCAATATTGAAGGGCACTCCAAGAAATACATCAGCACTTCTTTGATAGAGTTGACATGATAGTTTTCCATCAGCAACATAAAATTGAAAAAATGCGTGACAAGGTGGTAAAGCAGCTTTGCCGTTAGCAATATTTTCACTAAACGATTTTGAAGTGTCCGGTAATACACTTGGGTTCCAAGCACTAACCAGCATTCTTCTACTGTCTGGATTTGTTTTTAATGTTTTTATGATGTCTTTAATTTGATCAATTTCATCATCATTCCAATTCCGCCATTGGTGTCCATAAACTGGACCTAAATCACCATTTTCATTGGCCCATTCATTCCAAATTCTCACACCGTTTTCAGTAAGGTAGTTGATGTTAGTGTCTCCTTTTAAAAACCATAATAGTTCGTAAATTATTGACTTAAGATGTAATTTTTTTGTAGTAACCATTGGGAAACCCTCATTTAAATCGAAGCGCATTTGGTATCCAAATACACTTATAGTTCCCGTGCCAGTTCGGTCATTTTTTTTGAAACCGTTGTCTAATACATGATTAACTAAGTCAATATATTGTTTCATATTTTTAATACTTTATATCTACCAACTAAATATACTTACGAATATTTTTTTTGACAATTAAATGGTAAGATAAATTATCCAATAATCATTCCAGCAATTGTAGCTGATAAAAGTGATGCTACTGTACCCCCAATTAATGCTTTAATACCAAATTCAGAAAGTGTTTTACGTTGTTTAGGAGCTAAAGAACCAATACCACCAATTTGAATACCTATAGATGCAAAGTTTGCAAATCCACACAACATATATGTGGCCATTATTATAGATTTTTCAAATTTTAAATGCGTAACGCTCAGTGTATTTTTTAATTCGGCAAGTTGAATGTATCCTACAAATTCACTAGCAGCTAATTTAATTCCCAGAAGTTGCCCCATAAGGGCTACATCTTCTTTAGCTACACCTATGAGCCACATAACAGGAGCAAAAGTATACCCCAAAATAAATTCTAATGAAAAATTAGTGTAAGGCGTATTAACAGCAATCCAATTGTTTATTCCAGTTACTGCTCCAACCTTATCAAATCCGTAGTTAATCATGGCAATAAAGGCAATAAATACTAAAAGCATAGCTCCTACATTAGCAGCAAGTTTTAAACCTTCGCCTGTACCATTAGCAATAGCGTCAAGTATATTTGCTCCTATGGTCTCCTCACTGACATTAATTTCAGTATTAATGGCTTCTTGTTGTGGATATAATATTTTTGATATCACTATAGCTCCCGGAGCTGCCATTACAGATGCTGTTAATAAATGTTTAGCATAAAAAATTCTTAACTCAGGGTCATCTCCTCCTAAAAATCCAATATACGCTGCTAGTACACCTCCAGCTACAGTTGCCATGCCTCCTACCATAACAAGCAGTATTTCAGATTTAGACATTCTTTCCAAATAAGCTTTAATCATCAAAGGTGCTTCGGTTTGACCAAGAAAAATATTACCAGCTACACTTAAACTTTCTGCGCCGGATATACCCAATAGTTTTGTTAAAATCCAAGCCAAAAACTTGACTACTTTTTGGATAATACCTAAATAAAATAATACTGAAGTTAATGCTGAAAAGAATATAATTGTTGGGAGTACTTGAAAAAGGAATATATATCCGAAACTCTCAACATTCATCATGTCACCTAACAGAAATTGACTTCCTGCTTGTGTAAACTCAAGTATTTTAACAAAAATCTTACTGATTACTTCAAAAATACTTTGAATAAAAGGCACTTTTAAAACACCTACAGCTAGTATAAGTTGGCCTATTAAACCAAAACATACTGTTTTCCAATTTATTGCTTTACGATTAGCACTAAAAACATAACTAATTAAAATAAGAACAGCCATGCCTAAGAGCCCTCTTAAAAGACCGTTTAAGGTAAATCCACTACTTGGAATGATGTCTTCAGTTTGAAGATTTATATTTGAAATAACACCTGTAAATATACTTGTAGCGAAAGATGTTTTATTTAAAAGCAGAACACCTAGAAACATATATTTGAAATATTTTTTTTCATTTTTTAGCGCTTAGATATTTCATCCCTAACCTTAGCTGCCATTTCATAATCTTCATTATTGACAGCCTCTTGAAGGAGGGATTTTAATTCAGATAAAGTTTTAGATTGAAGGGCGTTAGTGTTATCTTTTTCAATTTCGATTTCTAAAGGCTCGTTTTCTTTGCCTTCTATTTTTTTATCTTCTTCTTCAGGATTTATTTGTAAATAAATTCCTGCTTTATCTAAAATATTTTGATAAGTGAAAATAGGAGCTTGAAATCTTAAAGCCAAAGCTATGGCGTCACTAGTTCTAGCATCAATAATTTCTTCATGATCATCCTTTTCACAAACTAAACTTGAGTAAAAGACACCGTCAACGAGTTTGTGTATTATAACTTGTTTTACAACGATATTAAATTTATCAGAAAATGTTTTAAATAAATCATGGGTTAATGGCCTAGGAGGACGGATTTCTTTCTCAAGGGCAATAGCTATTGATTGCGCTTCAAAAGCACCTATTACAATTGGTAATTTTCTTTCACCATCTACTTCATTTAAAATAAGAGCATATGCACCATTTTGGGTCTGGCTATATGAAATCCCTTTAATATTAAGTCGAATTAAACTCATTATCTATAAAAAAAACTATTTAAATAAGAATTTATTACCGCGCAATATAGGGTAATAAAATTCAATATATTAAATAGTTTTTTAAAATTAATTATTTATGCGTTCTCAGTTTTAAATACTTTGAGTTTCTCAATAAGTTCTGGAACAACTTCAAAAGCATCCCCAACAATTCCATAATCTGCAGCTTTAAAAAAAGGTGCTTCAGGATCAGTATTAATGACCACCTTGACCTTTGAAGAATTTACCCCTGCTAAATGCTGAATAGCACCTGAAATTCCAATAGCAATATATAAATTGGAAGCTACTGGTTTTCCAGTTTGACCAACATGCTCACTATGCGGACGCCAACCTAAATCAGAAACTGGTTTAGAACATGCTGTAGCAGCACCTAGTACATCTGCCAAATCTTCGATTAGATTCCAATTTTCAGGACCCTTGAGCCCTCGCCCTCCCGAAATTACTATTTCAGCATCTGCTATAGAAACTTTATCAGAGGATTTATCTACGGAAGTTACTACTATCTTATCGCTTAAATCAGCTATTTCAAAATCAAGGATAGTATTTGATGATTTGTTTTCGTGAATGCCATAAGCGTTTTTAGCAAGGCTAATAATTTTAGTAGGTGAAGATAATTCCTGTATGCTAAACGCTTTGTTAGAAAACGCAGAGCGTTTTACTTTTAGTGGTTCTATTTCACTTGGAATTTCAACAACATTTGATGCATATGCAGCTTCCATCTTTACTGCAAGTAGAGGAGCAAGGTATTTACTGTTAGCACTTGAACTTAAAATTATAATATTCGCGTTACATTTTTTTGCTGCTTCTGCTATGGCATGGGCATATTTATTAGCATTAAATTCATCAAAAGCGTTATTAACTAGTTTAAATGTTTTTTCTACTCCATATGCAGCTAAATCACTTTCATTATTAGAATTTATGGTTATTGCATTTAAAACAGTGTTGGCATTATCTGCAAGGGCTTTACCATATGAAGCGAGTTCAAATGCAGATTTCTTTAAATTGCCGTTTTCATTTTCAGTGTATATTAATATGGACATGTGTCAGAATTTTAAAGGTTATTATATTACTTTGGCTTCAGAATGAAGCAAATTAATTAACTCATCAATATTTTCAGCGTCAACTAATTTAACATCACCTTTAGGTGCTGGCTTTTCAAAATTTATTACTTGAGCTGTAATTTCATTGAAGCTGGGTTCAATCACATTTAAAGGCTTTTTTCTGGCCATCATGATACCTCTCATATTAGGAATTCTAAGATCACTTTCTTCAACAATTCCTTTTTGGGAACCAACAACCAATGGCAATGTAGTCTTTAAGTTTTCTCTACCTCCATCAATTTCCCTAGATGCATTTACCGTATTACCTTCAATATCTAGAGCAATGCAGTTTGTAATAAAATTATAATTATTTAGTGCAGCAATAATTCCAGGAACCATACCACCATTATAATCTATTGACTCTCTTCCGCAAATAATTAAATCATAATTATTTTCAGTGGCCACTTTAGCAATTTCACGAGCTACATTCCAGCTGTCAGTTGGTGAAGAATTAACCCTTATAGCTGCATCAGCACCAATCGCTAATGCTTTTCTTAATGTGGGTTCAGTATCTTGAAGACCTACATTAATGACATCAACACTAGCACTTTGTTTTTCCTTGAACCACATGGCTCTTGTAAGTCCAAATTCGTCATTGGGGTTAATTATAAATTGTACACCGTTGGTGTCAAATTCGGTGTTATTTTCAGTAAAATTAATCTTTGAGGTCGTGTCAGGGACATGACTAATACATACAAGTATTTTCATAGTAATTTTTTTCTAAAATTTGAGTGAAACGAAAATAAAAAGAATAATCCAATTATTTACTATGCACGCATAATAAATTTTCAATAATTCTATAATTAGATATTTTTTAAATATTCTTATTTTTGCGACTCTTAAATAAAAAAATTAATGAAAACTATTCAATTCAGAGAAGCTGTTTGTGAGGCGATGAGCGAAGAAATGCGCCGCGACGAAAGTATATATCTTTTAGGAGAGGAAGTTGCCGAGTATAACGGTGCTTACAAAGCTTCAAAGGGTATGTTGGATGAATTTGGTCCAAAAAGAGTTATAGATACTCCTATTGCAGAACTTGGTTTTGCAGGAATTGCTGTAGGTTCAACGATGACCGGTAATAGGCCAATTGTTGAATTCATGACTTTTAACTTCTCATTGGTTGGAATAGATCAAATTATTAATAACGCAGCCAAAATAAGACAGATGTCAGGTGGTCAATTCAAATGTCCAATTGTTTTTAGAGGTCCTACAGCCTCAGCAGGGCAATTAGCTGCCACACATTCCCAAGCTTTTGAAAATTGGTTTGCCAATACTCCTGGTTTGAAAGTGGTTGTTCCTTCTACACCATATGATGCCAAAGGGTTATTAAAATCTGCTATTAGAGATGATGATCCAGTGATTTTTATGGAGAGTGAACAAATGTATGGTGACAAAGGAGAAGTTCCAGAAGGAGAATATACAATTCCTATCGGTGTTGCAGATATTAAAAGAGAAGGAACGGACGTTACTATTGTTTCTTTTGGTAAAATTATTAAGGAAGCTATAAAAGCTGCAGAAGCTTTATCTGATGAGGGTATTTCATGTGAAATTATAGATTTAAGAACAGTTCGTCCCTTGGATTATGAAACCGTTCTTAATTCTGTTAAGAAAACAAATAGATTGGTAATCCTTGAAGAGGCTTGGCCTTTTGGAAATGTCTCAACCGAGATTACATACCAGGTACAATCTCAGATATTTGACTATTTAGATGCACCTGTAGTAAAAATTAATACAGCAGACACACCTGCGCCATATTCACCTGTATTATTAGAAGAATGGTTGCCAAATAGTAATGATGTAGTTAAAGCTGTTAAAAAAGTATTATATAAATAGATTTATTTCTATTTTTAAGCCATAAAACTTCATTAGTCAATTACTAATGAAGTTTTTTTTTACATGAAAAAAAACCTAACCATAATCTTATTTTTAACCTATTTTTCTTTTGCATTCAGTCAAACAAAGGTTGGAGGCTATGTTAAAGACGAATATGGTGACCCTGTAGCTTTTGCGAATGTTATATTTTCTGGTTCAACTGAAGGTGTGCTTTCTGATGAATCTGGAAAGTTTTATCTAGATTCAGATAAAATTTATCGAAGTCTTACAATAAGCTTTATGGGTTATCAGACACTAGAGTTATCATTAGATAAATCTGTAAATTTCAATATTAATTGTGTTTTAAAAGAAGCAACCGATTCATTAGGAGAGGTGGTGATTATTTCTGGAAGACAACCCAAAAAGAATAATCCTGCCGTTGATATTTTAAAAAAAATATGGCAACGAAAACGCATCAATGGATTACGTTTATTTGATCAATATAAATATGACTCCTATGAAAAAATTGAATTCGACCTAAATACCATTGATAGTGCTTTGGTTGAAAGTAAATTGTTCAAGGGAATGGAATTTATTTTTGATCAAGTGGATACATCTAGAGTTACTGGAAAAACATACCTACCAGTTTTTATTAACGAAGCATCAAAAACGACATACGGAGATAATATTTCTAAAAAGACTAAATCTATTTTAAAGGGTAATAAGAATTCTGGTTTTAGTAGTAATCAATTTATTATAGACTTTATAGATGATCTCTATTCGGATTATAATATTTATGACAATTATCTTAAAATTTTTGACAAAAGTTTTATTAGTCCGCTGTCGAAAACTGGAGTTGATGTGTATAATTATGTTTTGTCTGACTCGGCTTTCATTGAAAATAAATGGTGTTATAACATTATATATTACCCCAGAAGAAAGAGCGAATTAACTTTTAAGGGAGATTTTTGGGTTAATGATACCACATTTGCCATAAAGGATATTAACATGCAAGCTTCTAAAAGCGCTAATATCAACTGGGTTAAAGACATTTACATTGAGCAAGAATATGAAGTTCTAAATGATTCTGTATTCTTGATGAAACGAGATTATTTTCTTTCAGATTTTTCATTCCAAAAAAAGGATCAAGCAAGAGGTTTATATGGTAAACGTACAACTATTTACGATAATTATAAATTTAACGAATATAAAGATGAAGCATTTTACAAACAAGATGTTTTTAGTTTTGATGCATTAGCTTATAATCGTGATGAAGCATTTTGGGGTAAAAACAGATTAGAGGCTCTTAACAAAAACGAAAAAGGAGTTTACGCTATGCTTGACACTCTTATGACTGTTAAAAAATTTAATAGGTTGTATAATTGGGGTACTGTTTTGGCATCAGGTTACTACGAATTTTTAGATCAAAATTTTGATTATGGTCCTATATTTTCAACTTTCGGATATAACGATGTGGAAGGACTACGACTAAGGGCTGGAGGAAGAACTTATTTTGGCCCTCATGATCTATGGCGTTTACAAGGATTTTTGGCTTATGGTTTTGGTGATAAACAATTTAAGTACGGCTTATCTGGTAAGTGGTTAGTTAATAAGAAGAAGAGAATTATATTGGCAGGAGGCTATCGAAAAGATATTGAGCAAATTGGGGCTAGTTTAACCAGTTCTACAGATGTTTTAGGAAGGAGTTTAGCCTCTAATACCATTTTTGGTACTGCACCAAACGATAAATTAACGAATATCCATTTGGGTATTTTAGCGGCAGAGATTGAGCCTGTAAAAAATCTTGTGTTTAAAGTTAATTTAGATTACAGAACTTTGGAGTCTGCTTCCAAAACGTTTAGTTTGGATTACTACGATGAAGATTCACCAACAGGAATTTCATCAAAGATTGAGCAGTTTGAGACAAGTCTTTCTTTGTTTTATTATTTAAATAGAAAAATGACTGGTTATGGTGTTGAGAGAAATAATGCCAATAACGATTTTACTACTTTTTTTGCTCAAATAAGCAGAGGATCTGATAACTTTTTGAATAGTAAATTTAATTATGTCAAGTTACAAGCTTCAGTTAAGAAGCCTTGGCAAATTGGAGGTTTTGGTAGACTTACAACTTCCTTTGAGGCCGGTAAGTTATTTAATGATGTTCCTCTTGGTCTTCTTAGTGTAGTTCCAGGAAACCAGTCTTATTTCTCAGTTTACAACTCATTTTCTCAATTGAATTTTTACGAGTTTGTTACAGATACATATACTACTTTTCATTTGGAACAAAATTTTAATGGAAGATTATTTTCAAGAATTCCATTTCTTAGGAAGTTAAATTGGAGAGAGTTAGTTGGTTTTAGAGCTGCATGGGGAACAATTTCGAATGAAAATATAGCACTTAATGCATCTGATATAGTATACAGAGCACCTTCAGATGAGCCTTATTACGAATACAGTTTAGGAATTGGTAATATATTTAAGTTTTTTAGACTAGATTTTAATTTTAGAGGTAATTATTTACACTTACCAGGTTCAAGAGACTTTGGAATCACAGGCTCTTTTGGGTTTTATTTTTAATTTTTAACAATCATATAACATAATACTACTAAACGCCTTTGTTTATTCTTATGTCCTTCACTATTTTTGCAGCCCAAAATAATTGATTATGAGTAAATCGGAAAATTTGACATTTGATGTGTTAATTGAAATTCCCAAAGGAAGTAGGAATAAATATGAGTATGATTTTAAATTAAATAAGATCAGGTTTGACAGAATGCTCTTCTCATCAATGATGTATCCAGGAGACTACGGGTTTGTTCCTGAAACTCTGGCATTAGATAGTGATCCTCTAGATGTGCTTGTACTAGGAACTGAGCCTACATTTCCTATGTGTGTTATGGAAGTGAGACCTATAGGTGTCTTTCACATGACTGATGAAAAGGGTCCAGATGAAAAAATAATTTGCGTACCTGTTTCAGATCCAATATGGAATAAACGCCATGATATAGATGATATCAATCCTCACAGACTTAAGGAAATTGAGCATTTCTTCGAGGTTTATAAAGATTTGGAAGAAAAGAAAGTTGATGTAGGCGGATGGGGAAATGCAGAAGAAGCAGCAAGTATTTATCACCAATGTGTTGAGCGTTATAAAGCTGAGGGACATTCAAATAAAGGTACTTTTTCTATATAAAGTACTCAATCACATATTATTATAAAAAAAATCCATTTCATTTATTTGAAATGGATTTTTTTATCCTCCTAATTTTACTATTTTAACGCGAATTTTAAATCTAACTAAATAATTAACTTATGAATGATTTCGTAAACTACTTGTGGCTATTTGGGCTTTTGGCTTTAGTATTTGTCTTTGTTAAAAGTGCTTGGGTAAGTAAACAAGACCAAGGGACTGATAAAATGAAAAGAATAGCCAAAAATATTGCTGATGGCGCTATGTCTTTTTTAAAGGCAGAGTATAAAATATTAGCAATTTTTGTTTTAGCTGTTTCAGTGCTCTTATTTTTTAAAGGAAATAATGAAGAGGGATCAAATGGAATGGTAGCATTTTCATTTATTGTTGGAGCTATATGCTCTGCATTAGC
>JBELHJ010000030.1:7535-13288 GCA_042091495.1 Bacteroidota bacterium | reverse complement strand
GCTACTATTGCAGATAATGTTGGGGATAATGTTGGAGATGTTGCTGGGATGGGGGCCGATTTATTTGAATCTTATGTGGGTTCAATAATTGGTACTATGGTATTAGGTGCAGCATTTACACAAATTCCTTCATTTGCAAATTCGTTTGATGGTTTGGGGGCTGTTTATCTTCCATTAAGTTTGGCAGCTGTAGGAATTATAATGTCAATAATAGGAACTCTATTTGTAAAAGTTAAAGACGGCGGTAATCCTCAAACAGCTTTAAATATTGGTGAGTTTGGTTCAGCAGCGTTAATGCTAGTAGCCTCTTTTTTTATAATAGATTATATGATGCCAGAATCATGGTCATTCCAAGGTGTTCAATATTCTTCTATAGGTGTTTTTTGGGCTGTGGTAGCAGGTTTGATTGCAGGACTAGCTGTAGGTAAAGTAACCGAGTATTACACGGGCACAGGAACTAAGCCTGTAAATTCAATTGTAAAACAATCTGAAACAGGGGCTGCAACAACAATTATAGCTGGTTTGGGTGTAGGAATGATGTCTACTATGATTCCAATAATATTAATCGCTGCAGCTATTTTAGTTTCTCATCATTTTGCAGGCTTGTATGGTATTGCAATAGCCGCTGTTGGAATGTTAGCCAATACAGGTATTCAATTAGCTGTTGATGCTTATGGGCCAATATCTGACAATGCTGGAGGTATTGCAGAAATGGCAGAATTACCAAGTGAAGTTCGCCAAAGAACTGATAAATTAGATGCCGTTGGTAACACTACTGCTGCCATAGGAAAAGGCTTTGCAATAGCTTCTGCTGCATTAACGGCTTTAGCTCTATTTGCTGCATTTATGCAAACTGCAAATGTTAATGCCATAGATGTTTCTAAGCCAACTGTAATGGCAGGATTGCTAGTTGGAGGAATGCTTCCTTTTGTTTTTTCTGCATTATCAATGAATGCTGTAGGTAGAGCAGCAATGGCAATGATTGAAGAGGTTCGTCGTCAGTTTAGAGATATACCTCAATTAAAAGCTGCTTTAGAAGTTATGAGAGCGGTAGATTCTGATATGACAAAAGCAACAAAAGAACAAAGAGCAATTTTTGATGCTGCTGATGGTTTTGCTGAATATGATAAATGTGTTGATATTTCTACAAAAGCATCAATTAAAGAAATGGTGTTACCTGGGTTATTAGCAATAGCTGTTCCAGTTGCTGTTGGTTTTTTAGGTGGAGCAGAAATGTTAGGAGGGCTTCTAGCAGGTGTAACTACTTGTGGTGTTCTAATGGCTATATTTCAGTCTAATGCAGGAGGTGCTTGGGATAACGCTAAAAAGATGATTGAAGAACAAGGGCGAAAAGGCTCTGAGGCTCACAAAGCAGCAGTTGTTGGTGATACTGTTGGAGATCCTTTCAAGGATACATCGGGACCTTCTCTAAATATTTTATTGAAATTAATGTCTGTTGTAGCTTTAGTTATTGCTCCAAGTATAGCCATTGAATCAGAAGCTATTACGGAGTATTTAAATAAACAAAATGACACTGTTAATGAAACGTTTCATGTCGAATATGTAACTGAGGCTTCAGATAAAAATGTAATGATTGCCAATGTTGAATTAGAATCATCAATTAATAAGATTAAGTCTTCTACTAAATATGTTTTTAAAGGGACTCAAAAAGAGGTTGAAGAAAAAGTTGAAGCACTAAAAAACTTTGTTGCTGAAAAAAACCCCATTATCAAAATTTAAAACAATCCACTAAAAAAACCATGTCCAAAGACATGGTTTTTTTTATTGCTTATGGCATTAAAACAAAAAGATATCATAACTGTAATACCATTTAAAACTTACGGTACCCAAAAACAAGTATATTTAAAAGGAATGGTGTTTAAAGGAATTGGATTTAATGATTCATCGGGGTTATTAGCCTTCTTTTTTGACAGGTGGAAGCAGTCAATTTTTAAAAAAGTAAAAGATATTCTTTTAGAAATAAAACTTGAATCACAAAGTTCTTTTAGTATAAGAACCAATTCTGAAGGTTACTATTTTATTGACTCGAGACAAACAGTTGCAGACGTTAATCTCGAGAATCAAGGAGGGTGGCTTGGCTATAATGTGTTAGTAACTGATAAGTATTTTGATTCACCCGACATACAATTCAATTACAGTTTAGGGGAAATGTTAATTCCCTCAAAGCATTCTAATTTTGGGGTGATAAGTGATATAGATGATACGATATTGCATACGGGGGTAAGCTCACTATTTAAGTGGCAAGTTTTGGTCAATACATTTTTAAAACCTCCTACAGAAAGAAAGCCAATTAAAAATATAGTAATGTTTTATAAAATGCTTTCAAAGACAATAAATGCCTCCATTTTTAATCCTTTTTTTTATGTGAGTAGTAGTCCGTGTAATTTATACGAATATCTCAATACATTCTTGTTGAAATATGATTTTCCTAAAGGTCCTATTCTTTTAAGAGATTCTCGCCCAATTGGTGGGGCTTTTCAAAAACGAACTCGATTACATAAAGAAAAGGAAATAAATAACATTTTAGATACTTACCCAAACTTAAAGTTCATTTTAATTGGAGATTGTAGTGAGTATGATGCAGATTTGTTCCTTAAAATTGTAAATAAATATCCCAACAGAATTTCAAGTATATATTTACGAGCTGTCTCTCATAAAGGGAAGATGAAACAAATAAATAATTTATTTAATAGCTTTAATGATATTCCTTATTGTATTTTCCAAAGTTCTGAAGAAGCTATTTCACACGCACGAAATAATGGTTTTATTAATTAAAGAACCCGTGAATTTCAGCGTTAATCTTGTTAATTACGAAACCTAGGTCTTCAGGGTTATCAACAAAATCCAGATTATCTACATCTATTACAAGAAGTTTACCTTTGTTATAATTATGGATCCATGCTTCGTAACGTTCATTTAACCTACTTAAGTAGTCAATGCTTATGGTATTTTCATAGTCACGACCTCTCTTGTGTATTTGTGAAACGAGATTAGGAATGGAACTTCTTAAATAAATTAATAAATCTGGACCTTTAACTAGAGATTCCATTAGGTTAAATAATGAGGTGTAGTTTTCAAAATCTCTATTTGTCATTAGCCCCATTGCATGCAAATTTGGTGCAAAAATATGGGCATCTTCATATATGGTTCGATCTTGAATAATGTCTTTACCACTGTTGTGAATTTGAAGGACTTGTCTGAATCTGCTATTTAAAAAATAGACTTGAAGATTAAAACTCCATCGGGCCATTTCATTGTAAAAATCGTCTAAATAAGGGTTATCTACAACATCTTCGAGTTGAGGTTCCCACTTAAAATGCTTAGCTAGTAAATTAGTTAGAGTTGTTTTTCCAGCACCAATATTTCCAGCAATAGCTATATGCATGATTTAAAATTTTAGATGATATTTATACAAATAATTTTGACCGTAAATATACAAGTAATCCTGATATAGATGGTAATCTTTGAAGTTTAAAAATGGTACTTTGATTTCTTTTTGAGAATCTTTATTCAATAATTTAAAACTATTTTTTTTTTGAATTAAAATATTTTCATTGAACACACTAAAAGCCATAATGTCTTTCTCAGTTATGATTTTCTCCAAAGAAGCAAAATAATTATATTTCATAAGCGAGTCATTGGTAAGTACCCAACAATGATTATAATTACTGGTAATTTGTTTAACATCCTTCAGAATTGGGAGAGATTTAGAAGTAATGTTTTCTTTTTTGTAATTATAAATTAAGAGTTCTCTTGTATTTTCATCAAAAAGCCACAAGTTATTATCATATGCTGATGCTACATGACTAATATTATTAATGTTGAGGTTTTCATTAAAATTTATGGTCTTTATTGGAGCCAATCGGTTGTCAAGTATAATGATACTGTTTAAGTCTTTGTAGTAATTAATAATTTTAAGAGGATTAAAAGGATCAACCTTAGCTATCTTACCTAATTGAAAATTTTGATAGTTAATAGTTGTGTCTTCTAAAATTTTATAGAGCGTATTTTCTTTGACATGATATATGTTATTATGCTGATCTAAACCTGCAAAATAATCAGTTTGTAAAGCAATACTGTCAATGAGAATTGGTTCAATGGTAGTTTGTGCTCCTAGTTGGCTAAAAATTAATAAAATGTATGGCACTAATAACCTCATATTACTCAATTCTTAATAACTTACAAATTATAATAATTATTGTATTCATAAAACTGAAAATCATATAATCTATTAATAAACAAATCATAAAAGCATCTTAATTAATTTTCATGGTTTAAACTTATTTTAATTTTGCTTATCTAATTATTCAAATTCACTATATGAAAACTAACATATTAATTTTTACAATAGCTCTGATTTTATGTCCATTGCTTGTGAGCTCTCAAGATTTTCAAGGCATCGCTTATTATAAAACAAAAACGACTGTTGATATGAGTCAGTGGGGAGGAGGAAAATTAAGTGAACAACAAAAAAAACAAATTGCTCAACGGATGAAGCCTTTTCTTGAAAAAACTTACATCTTAAGATTTGATAGCAAGGCATCCGTTTTTAGCGAAGAAGAACGTTTAGATGCTCCAGGTCAAAGTATGAGAGGAGGAATGTGGGCTAGTAGGATGGGTAATGGGCCTCAGTATAAAAATATCGCAGATAAAGAATTTTTACATGAGCAAGAGTTGTTTGGTAAACAGTTTTTAATTTCAGAAGAATTGAAAGGTATTGAATGGAAAATGGGTACAGAGTCGAAAAAAATTGGAGATTATCTGTGCTTTAAAGCTACAGCTAAGAAAGTTAGTGATGACTTTGATTGGTCAAAGTTGAGGAGACGTCCTAAACCTGATAATAAAGAGGAAGTTTCAAATGATAGCCTTAAGGTAACAAATAATGAAGAGCAGGCTGAAGAAATTAAAATTATTGATATTGAGGCATGGTACTCACCTCAAATTCCAGTAAGTCAAGGCCCATCATCTTATTGGGGTCTTCCCGGTTTAATTTTAGAGCTTAGTGCAGACAGAACCACAATGCTTTGTACCAAAATTATTATGAATCCTAAAGAAAAAGAAATTATAGAAAAACCAAATAAGGGTAAAGTAGTATCCAAAGCAGAGTATAATACTATAATGGAAGAAAAGATGATGGAGATGCGAAGTATGTACAGAAGAAGACCATCTAACAGAAGACAGTAGTTCATGAAATTTATTATATCCCTTTGTTTTGCTCTGATAAGTTTATCTCTGCAGGCACAAATAAAAATGCAAGGTGTTGTTAAAGATAGTATTGGACAGCCTTTAGAGTTGGCAAATGTAATAGCAATTAATCAGTCCACTCAAGCTCTCGAGTCTTATAGTATCACCAGTGCCGATGGTAAGTATAAGTTAGGTTTGTCAAAAGCATCTGTTTATACTATTCAAGTGAGTTACATTGGCATGAAAACCATTTCAAATGTAATGAATACAGCAGCTTCAGATATTGATAAAGACTTTACGCTTTATCAGGAAAACGCATTAGATGAAATTGAGTTGACTTATGAAATGCCTGTTACAGTTAAAGGAGATACTATAGTATACAATGCAGATTCTTTTAAAAATGGTACGGAACGAAAATTAGAGGACATCCTCGAGAAGCTTCCAGGGGTTGAGGTTACTGATGATGGTGAGATTGAAGTAGAGGGGCGTATAGTATCAAAGGTCATGGTCGATGGTAAAGATTTTTTTGATGGCGATTCAAAAATTGC
>JBELHJ010000030.1:0-7435 GCA_042091495.1 Bacteroidota bacterium | reverse complement strand
GATCTTTCTGGGTTTGCCATTTTAACAAGTAGTCGCGTTGAAATTGAGCAAAATACCTTTAAACGTTACACAAATCCTAATTTTAATATTCCAGACGAAACGACACAGAGCCAAACCAATCAGAAAAGTGATTTGGGGTTATTGAAATTATCCGCTAAATATATTCCAGATTCAAGTAATCAATTGGATTATGAAATTTTAGGGCGTCTAACTAAAGAAGACCAACTACAACTTTTTAATTCTTCGGTTTTAGGTAGTACAAATCAAAATGAACAAGCAACACCTTACAGTGTAAATCAAAATTTGAATTATTACTATACGCTTGATGAAAAAAATATTTTTGCTATAGAGGCCCAACACCTAATTAAAGATGAAGATCCTTTTTATAACGCTATTTTAGAGGATAAAGATAATTATGAAAATACGGCGCTTGCGCTAGGATTAGAGCCATCTCAACTCAACTATGATGTTGTTCAGGAAAAAATGATTTTTTCAAACCAGCTTGATGCTAAATTAGATTACTGGCATATATTATCACCAAAAAGTGATTTGAATTTTACATTTGGATCCATTTTGAGTAAGCAGGAATTTGACAGTGACTTTTATCAATACCTTGATAGTGGTTCTATTTTTGACCCCACACCCGAAATAAATGATGGCTATAAAACAAATGATGTAAGTTATCTATTTACAGATATTTATTTAGGAACACATTACCGTCTTCGTACAGGGAAATTTACCATATCACCGGGCTTGTCTACTCATTTATATAAGGCAACAAACACGCAGTTGAATAGGAAGTACACAGACAATTTCTTTAGGGTTTTACCAGATTTAAATGTGAGGCTGCAACTAAAGAAAAGTGAGCAATTAATTCTTAATTACAGAATGCGAACACAATTCACAGATGTTACACAACTGGCTCGAGCATTGGTTTTAAATAATTATAATACAATTTATAGTGGTAACCAAGAGTTAGAAAGTGCATTATCACATAATATTAATTTAGCGTATTACAGTTTCAATCTTTTTAACTACACTAACGTATTCGGAAACATTTCTTACACTCAAAATGTGAATAGAATTAGAACGACCTCTATTTTTGAACCAGGAAGTGTTGTGAGTGTAAGGTCTCCTTTCAATTCACAGTTTGCAGATGAATCGGTGACAGCAAGTGGAAGAATACAAAGAACATTTGGTAAAGTACGAGGAACTCTAAGAGGTAATTTTACGTATTCTAAATTCAATCAGTTTATTAATAATGTACGATCAGTTAATGAGAATTTCTCACAAACGTATCGCGCAGGATTGAGAACTAATTTTACAAATGCTCCTAATATCGATATCAGTTATAGGTATTTGATTCAGGATAATGATTTGGGATCAAGCAGAACAAAATTTTATACAAAAACACCTTCTATTGAATTTGATGCCTACATACTAAAGCAATTTACATTTAGAACAGATTATTCTTTTAATGAATTTAGTGAGGGTAATAGGGTTATTAATAATTTTGATTTTTGGAATGCCTCGTTATCCTACAGAAAAGATGAAGATTCTAAATTTGAATATCAAATTAAAGCTACAAATCTTTTAGATACTAGGTCTCAAAATAGGACGAATTCAGGCAATGTATCTATTACTGCTATAGAGTATTTTATTCAGCCCAGATACATCACATTTAGATTACGATATGAACTCTAAATAATTTAATTTTTTATTTGTGTAAGTAAAAAAGTATAATATATTTGCGCCCGGTTTTGGGGAGATACTCAAGCGGCCAACGAGGGCAGACTGTAAATCTGCTGACTATGTCTTCGCAGGTTCGAATCCTGCTCTCCCCACAAAAAAAGCAAGCCTTTGAGCTTGCTTTTTTTATTTTTTAATGATTATTAAAAAGTATTAAACTATAGTTTAAAAGCCCTCTTGATCTTTTCAATATAATCTAGTTTCTCCCATGTAAATAATTCTACCTCATGAGTTACAGATTTGCCATTAGGTTGTTCAAATGTCTTTTGAACGATCTGGTTCTGTCTACCCATGTGGCCGTATGCGGCTGTTTCACTATACATAGGTTGTCTTAGTTTTAATCGTGATTCAATAGCAGCAGGAGTCATTTCAAAAACTTGAGCTACTTTTTTTGCAATTTCACCATCAGTTAAATTAACATTAGAGGAACCATAAGTATCTACAAAAATTCCCATAGGTTCAACAACCCCAATGGCATAACTAACTTGGACTAAGATTTCAGAGCAAACTCCAGCAGCTACCATGTTCTTTGCTATGTGTCTGGTAGCGTAGGCAGCACTTCGATCTACTTTACTAGGGTCTTTTCCAGAAAAAGCACCTCCACCATGCGCCCCTTTACCACCATAGGTATCTACAATAATTTTTCTGCCTGTTAATCCAGTATCACCGTGCGGTCCACCAATGACAAATTTACCCGTAGGGTTGATATGATAAGTGATATTATCATTAAATAATTTTTGAATATGACCGGGTAATTTTGATATAACTCTTGGAATAAGCTTGGATTTAATATCCTGTCTTATGGTCTCAAGCATTATGTCATCTTCAGCAAAAGCATCATGTTGGGTAGAAATTACTATGGCGTCAATTCTAATAGGTGTGTTGTCGTCATTATATTCAATAGTAACCTGGCTTTTAGAGTCTGGTCTTAAATAAGTGATTGTATCATTCTCCCTGCGCATTTCTGCAAGCTCTTTGAGAATTAAATGAGATAAATCTAACGCTAAAGGCATATAGTTTTCTGTTTCGTTGGTAGCATAACCAAACATCATGCCTTGATCACCAGCACCTTGCTCTTGTTTTTCTCCACGATCAACACCTTGGTTAATGTCTTCAGATTGTTCGTGTATTGCTGATAAAACTCCACATGAATTGCCATCAAACATATATTCACCTTTGGTGTATCCAATTTTATTTATGGTGTCTCTTGCTATTTTTTGAACATCCAGATAGGTTTTTGATTTTACTTCTCCTGCTAAAATTACTTGACCCGTAGTCACTAGAGTTTCACAAGCAACTTTTGAATCAGGATCAAATGCCAAGAAATTATCTATCAATGCATCACTAATTTGATCAGCAATTTTGTCTGGATGTCCCTCAGAGACACTCTCTGATGTAAATAAGTAGGGCATACTATTTAATCTTATAATTATTAAAAACTGATTGCAATTTGCTAGAGAAGTATTATAAACTGCTTTAGCATTTTTTAATGAGGTTGCAATCAGAACAAATTTTTCCTCTAAACAAGATTTCAAAAATACATATAAATTTGTTATTGACAAATATGAATTTTAAACAAAAAAAAGAGCGGATAAACCGCTCTTTTACAATTAAAATAAAAACGTCTTTTATTAGTTGTGTAGTTTATTTTGTATTAGCATAGGCTTCCATACCGTGCTCATGTAAATCAAGACCTTCCAATTCCTCTTTTTCAGAAACTCTTATACCAACAGTTTTCTTTAAAGTAAAGAATATGGAGAAAGAAGAGATGATACAAATGGCAGCGTAAGCAGCAATCCCTGTTAATTGCGCAACAAGTTGCTCTCCACCTGCTTTAGCTCCAAAAATTCCAACAGCAAGTGTTCCCCATATACCACATACTAAGTGAACAGCAATGGCACCAACAGGATCGTCTAATCTTAAACGATCAATGCCAGAAACTGCAAAAACAATTATTACCCCTGCAAGTCCTCCAATCATAATTGCATCTTCTGGGCTCATAAGGTCTGCACCAGCTGTAATACCAACTAAACCTCCAAGAATACCATTTAGGAACATTGTTAAATCTAAATTTTTGAATTTTAAGAAAGAAACAAAAGCAGCAACAACGCCACCGGCAGCAGCGGCTAAACTGGTTGTAACTAAAGTTAAAGATGTTAATTCTGGGTCGGCAGATAAAACAGAGCCGCCATTAAATCCAAACCATCCTAGCCATAATATTAACACTCCAGCAGTAGCTAATGGAATGTTATGGCCAGGGATAGCCTGAGGCTTTCCATTTTTGTACTTTCCAATTCTTGAACCAAGAAGGTAAACGGCTACTAAAGCAGCCCATCCACCTACAGAATGCACAAGTGTGGATCCGGCAAAATCATAGAATCCTAATTGGTCAAGGAATCCACCTCCCCATTTCCATGAACCTGCGATAGGGTACACTAATCCAACATAGATTACCGTAAATATCATAAATGGTCCAATCTTTATACGCTCAGCAACGGCTCCAGAAACGATTGTTGCTGCTGTGGCTGCAAACATACCTTGGAATAAAAAGTCGGTCCACCAAGTGTATCCTCCATCAGCATAGTCTGGGGTCATTCCGTTATCAGGCGAAGCGATTCCAAATCCAGCAAATTCAAATACACCAGCAGATCCTTCTGCAAATCCAGGGTACATTAAATTAAATCCTCCAATGTAATACAGTAGTAAACCTACTGTTATAATAAATATATTTTTAAATAAAATATTAATAGTGTTCTTTTTTCTTGTTAACCCGATTTCTAAAAAAGCAAATCCAGTATGCATAAAAAATACGAGTGCTGTACAGATCATCATCCATACGTTATTGGCTGTAAATAATCCTTGTTCCATGATATTAGTTTATTGTTTGTCCTCCTTTTTCTCCTGTTCTTATTCTGTAAGCTTCCTTGATATCACTTACAAAAATTTTACCGTCACCAACATCGCCAGTGCCAGCAGCTTTTATAATAGTGTCAATGGTAACCTCTTCGAAATCATCATTAACAACAATTGATAAAAAACGTCTTTTTATATCGCTGGTGCTATATGAAACACCTCGATACACATGACCTTCTTTTTCGTTACCTAATCCAGTAACATCCCAATAAGAGAAAAAGTTGACGCCTACTTCATGTAAGGCCTCTTTAACAGCAGAAAATTTCGATTTTCTGATAATTGCTTCTACTTTTTTCATTTTTAATTTATTTAGTTAAAATTTAAGTGTTTTCGATTTTAAATTTTTTTTGGTGTTTAATTAATTGTTTTCACAACAAAAGCCCTCCACATTATTGGAAGAGCCTTTGCGCGAAAACTAAAAATTAACTAATAATTCAAGGTTTTTCTTTCAAATTCAAATTATATTTCTCTAGTTCTCTTTCCTGAGTAGGCAATTTCACCGTGCTCAGATATATCTAATCCTACTTCTTCTTCTTCAGCAGAAACTCTTATACCAATAGTTTTCTTAAGGATAAAGAAGAATATAGCTGTTAATGCTATGGCCCAAATGGCATACGCTAAAACACCTAAGGCTTGTACTCCTAATTGGTCTGCACCACCACCATTGAAAAATCCAATACCAGTATCACCATCTACGCCCCAAAGGCCTATAACTAGAGTACCCCAGGCACCAGCAACACCATGAACGGAAGCAGCACCGACAGCATCGTCAATTTTAAGTACTTTGTCAATAAACTCTATTGAGAATACAACGATAATACCACCAATTAATCCAGCTAGTACGGCTCCACCAGCAGTCATATTTCCACAACCGGCAGTAATACTAACTAAACCTGCAAGAGCACCGTTTAAGGTCATGCCAAGATTTGGTTTTCCATTTTTGAACCATGTAATCAAAAGTGCACCTAAGGCTCCTGCAGCAGCAGCTAAGTTTGTTATTAAGACAACAGTTGATGCACCAGTAGCGTCACCACCACCCCATGCAAGTTGAGATCCTCCGTTGAAACCAAACCAGCCAAACCAAAGAATAAATACACCTAAGGTAGCTAACATAAGATTGTGTCCAGGTTTGTCAACAGATTTTCCATCAACATATTTTCCAATTCTTGGGCCCACCATGGCAGCAGCTACTAAAGCAGCCCATCCACCAACTGAATGTACAATAGAAGAACCAGCAAAATCAATGAATCCCATTTCGGCTAAAAATCCGCCACCATTCCATTGCCATCCACCTGAAATTGGATAAATTATAGCTGTCATTACCACTGTAAAAATAGCATATGTAGTATACTTGGTTCTACCGGCAATAGCTCCAGAAACTATAGTTGCAGCAGTTGCAGCAAATACTGTTTGGAAGAAAAGATCTGCACCTTCTCCTTGCATTAAACCGCTCCATGCTATCCATCCGTTAGTATCTCCGTACATTAACGAGTAACCAACAAACCAGTATGTTAAAGAACCAACTCCTATATCAAGGAAGTTTTTCATTGCAATATTAATTGCATTTTTAGATTCTGTAAATCCAGATTCAACTAATGTAAATCCTGCTTGCATTAGGAACACTAGTATACCGGATAAAAGCATCCATAACATTCCAACATCACCGTCTACTAGAGCACCATCTGCAAAAAAGAGTGCTGTGGGTTTTAAAATAGTACTAATCATCATAATTTATTTTGTTTAGTTAATTGGTTTTAGAAAGAATAAATAGCAGCTAAAGTAAATGCAGCTAAGTTGTCTGTTGCAACACCGTCGCTATCAATATATGGAGTAGCATCAGTCCATGAATCTAATCTTATTTCTGGCTTGATTATTAAATCTTCAACAACGTAGCTTCCTGTTAATGTTAAAGCTAGTACACTTTCTTCATTAGGATTAGCATCTCCATGAAGTCCAAATAATTCACCTCTTAAACCAATTGAGAAATCATCTGAAGTTGATATTTGGGGATATAGCGCAGCTCCATAAAAACCAGATCCATCGTTATCATTATATGCTGCATTAATTCCTAAGAAGAAACTATCAGTTAAATCGAATCCACCAGTGTAGTCAATTTCAAAACCTAGTCCGCCATTACTTCCACTATCATTATACAGATTTAAGTATTGTCCATAAAAACCTAGTTGAACACCTAAACCATACTCACCAGTAGCAGATATATCGTTAGTATCCCATGGATTTGTAACTGCTAACATTAAGCTAATATCATCAGATAGCGCAAAGTCAGCTTTTAAACCCATATGAGAGAAAGGTCCGTTTGAAAATAAATACGAACAACTGTAATTAAAATTTGAAGCTGGAGCAATAACTTCATAGCCTAAAAAAGTATTCCATCTACCAAATGTTAAAGTGGTTTTGTCAGAAACATTCCAATAAACATAAGCTTGATTGACAATACCATCAACAATATCAGTGTTGAAAGTTGCACCTGCACCTCTTGGCCCAGTTACTAAGTCAACAACAGCACCAACACTTTCACCTTCATAACTGAAGATTACATTAGCCATACCCAATGCGAATCCAGTTTGATCGGCAAAAGCTGTTCCAAATGCTTGACCACTGTCATCTGAAGCTGTTAAATAAGTTTGAAAATAGGCGTCTACTGAACCACTGATAGTAAAAGCTTTTTCTTCTGTTTCTTGTGCGAACACTCCAATTGTTAATAAGAATGCTACTGCTTTAAATAATTTTTTCATAATTAATAAAATTTAGT
>JBELHJ010000029.1:28990-29077 GCA_042091495.1 Bacteroidota bacterium | reverse complement strand
GTACTGAAGGCGGGACTTGAACCCGCACGGCCATAATGGCCATTGGATTTTAAGTCCAACGTGTCTACCAATTCCACCACTTCAGCA
>JBELHJ010000029.1:24803-28980 GCA_042091495.1 Bacteroidota bacterium | reverse complement strand
CGCGACCCTCACCTTGGCAAGGTGATGCTCTACCCCTGAGCTACTTTCGCAATTATGTTTTAGAACGTGTGCTTTATAAATATTGCGAGTGCAAATTTAACACATTTTATGTATTAGCAAAGCATTTCATAAAAAAAAACCGCTTTTTTTACGCTTGCTTCTTTTTCAATAACATGCGTTTAATTTCGTTCAATTTCATTAGTGCCTCAACGGGAGTTAAGGTATCGATATCGGTATGAATAATTTCATCTTTAATCTGTTCTAAAAGTGGATCATCCAATTGAAAAATACTCAACTGTAATTCATCTTGCATTTGAGACACCTTTGTCGAGGACTCAGCATGCCCGTGTGCTTCTTCTAAATGTTTTAAAACTTTATGTGCGCGTTGAATTACTTGTTGAGGCATCCCTGCCATTTTAGCCACGTGTATCCCAAAGCTATGCTCACTACCACCTGGCACTAATTTTCTTAAAAATAACACCGTATCTTTAAGTTCTTTAACAGAAACGTTGTAATTTTTTATGCGCTCGAAGGTATCAGTCATGGCATTTAGCTCATGATAATGGGTTGCAAATAACGTTTTGGCTTTACTGGGATGTTCATGCAAATACTCACTAATAGCCCAAGCTATAGAAATACCATCGTAGGTACTTGTCCCTCTTCCAATTTCATCTAATAATACCAAACTACGGTCTGAAATGTTATTTAATATAGAAGCGGTTTCATTCATTTCTACCATAAACGTAGACTCACCCATAGATATGTTATCACTAGCTCCTACTCTAGTAAATATTTTATCTACAATACCCATCTTTACTCTTGAAGCTGGAACAAAACTTCCCATCTGTGCTAATAGAACAATAATGGCTGTTTGTCTTAAAATAGCTGATTTACCAGACATGTTAGGCCCAGTTATCATGATAAACTGTTGCGTTTTTCTATCCAGATAGACATCATTGGCAATGTAAGGTTGATCTAGTGGTAATTGTTTTTCTATAACAGGGTGGCGACCCTCTTTTATATCCAGCTCAAAACCGTCTGTTAGTTCTGGTCTTATATAATTTTGATCAAGCGCTAATTTTGCAAATCCTGATAGGCAATCCAGTTGCGCAATTAATTGGGCATTCTGCTGTACTTGATTGATAAAAGGAATCATCCAACTCACCAACTCCTGAAACAACTGCTGTTCTATAGCCAGTATGCGCTCTTCGGCCCCTAAAATTTTAGCCTCATAAGTTTTTAGTTCCTCTGTAATGTATCGTTCGGCACTAACCAAAGTTTGCTTACGAATCCAATCTTCGGGTACTTTATCTTTATGCGTATTACGCACTTCTATATAATACCCAAACACATTATTTGATGCTATTTTTAAAGAAGGGATTCCTGTAATCTCAGACTCGCGCTCCAACATTTTATCAAGGTAATCCTTACCCGAAAAAGCCAATCCTCTTAACTCTTCTAACTCTTTCGAAAAACTAGATGCTATAGCATTACCCTTTAAAATATTAACTGGGGCATCTTCGTTTAAAGTGGCTTTAATTCTAGCTCTTAAAGCCTCGCAATTGTCTAAAGCCTCTCCAAGTTGCTTAAGCGCTTTATTTCCAGACTGACTCAATAATTGCTTTACTGGCGCTATAACCTCGAGGGCATTTTTAAGCAGGATAATCTCTTTGGGTGATATTTTGTAAGTCGCTACTTTAGAAATTAAGCGCTCTATATCACAGATACTATTTATGTAGGATTGTACTTTAGAAAGCACCTCTTGTGACTCATAAAAGTAGGAGACCATATCGTGGCGCTTTTCTATTTCTTTTTGATCTACTAGCGGTAATGCCAACCATCGTTTTAACAAACGGCTTCCCATTGCAGATTTGGTATAATCTATAATATCTATTAGAGTAACGGCATTGTAATGAGGAGATTGGTAAAGTTCTAGATTTTTTATTGTAAACTTATCCATCCAGACAAAAGCACCTTCGTGAAGCCGCTTAATACTGCTTATATGTTTAAGATTTTGATGTTGGGCATCTGCCAAATAATGAAGAATTGCTCCTGCAGCAACAATACCTTCATACATCACCTCAATTCCATATCCTTTTAATGAATTGGTCTGAAATTGTTTGAGTAAACACTCATTCGCATAATCATCTTGAAAAATCCAATCTTCCAGGTAAAAGTTATGAAATTCATCACCAAAGGCCTCTGAAAACTCTTTACGTTTGGGCTTAGCAGACAAAACTTCACTTGGCTTAAAATTTTGTAATAGTTTGTCAATATAATCCTCTTGACCTTGAGCTAAAATAAACTCACCTGTAGAGACGTCTAAAAACGCCACGCCAGTGATTGTTCGTCCAAAATGAACAGCGGCTAAAAAGTTATTAGATTTAGCACTTAAAATATCATCGTTTAATGCTACTCCTGGCGTAATTAATTCTGTAACCCCCCTTTTTACAATTGTTTTAGCTTGCTTGGGATCCTCTAATTGATCACAAATTGCTACCCGCTCTCCAGCCTTTACCAATTTAGGTAAATACGTATTAAGTGAATGGTGAGGAAATCCAGCCAATTCTGTTTCGCTCTCGCTGCCTGCACCACGTTTGGTCAAAATGATATCTAAAATCTTGGCCGCTTTGACTGCGTCAGCCCCAAAGGTTTCATAAAAATCACCCACTCTAAATAATAATAATGCATCGGGGTACTTTGCCTTAATAGCATTGTACTGTTTCATTAAAGGCGTTTCCTTTTTTACTTTTTTTGCCAAACTTGAAGGGTTTTAATCTTATTTTTGCCAATAGACTAGCCTCGCTAAATTAATTAATATTTAAGGGTATTGGTCTAAAAAATATCAGAAGTTATTTACAGTTTATTAAAAAATGAGAAAGCTAAAAAACAGTGAACTAAACAGATTGGATGTAGAGAGCTACAAGACTGCTAAAAAAACACCATTAATCATTATTTTAGATAATATTAGAAGTCTCAATAATATAGGATCTGTTTTTAGAACCAGTGACGCTTTTTTAATTGAAAAAATTTATCTGTGTGGAATCACAGCACAACCTCCTCATAAAGACATTCACAAAACTGCTTTAGGAAGTACAGACTCTGTGAATTGGGAATATGTAAAAGACACGCTAGATCTTGTTGAAACTCTGAAGAAAGAAGACGTTTATATTGCTGCTATTGAACAAGCAGAACAAGCCATAATGCTTAATGATTTTAAACCTGTAATAGGAAAAAAATTAGCCCTTGTTTTTGGAAACGAGGTTAAAGGGGTTTCACAAGAGGTTGTAAATGCTAGTGATGCTGTCATTGAAATCCCCCAATTTGGCACCAAACACTCTTTAAATATTGCTGTAAGTGCTGGTTTAACTATTTGGGATCTTTACAATAAAATCAATTCTTAAAACTAGTCCTTAGAGGCAATTTGATTTAAAAGCCAAATATAATCTGATCTGTTGGATACAAAATCTCGAGAGGTGATATCTATAATTTTAACACGCATCTCTTTCTGACTTTTTAAAAATTCTAAATACCCTGAATTTATTTTTTCAAGATATTCTAATTCGATTTGCTGTTCGTAATCACGCCCCCTTTTTTTAATATTTGATTTTAACTGCTCTGAACTCTGGTATAAATAAACATAAAGGTCTGGCACTGCAATATCCTTGTACATGAGTTTAAAAAGGGTCCGGTATAATTTAAACTCATCAGGTTCAAGAGTGATTTTTGAAAATATTAATGATTTATAGATATCGTAATCACTAACTATAAAATCACTAAATAAATCGAGTTGAGATAAATCGTAACTAATACGCTGGTAACGGTCTGCGAGAAATGACATTTCTAATGTAAAAGCAAACCGCTTAGGATCTTCATAAAATTTAGGCAAAAACGGATTGTCTGCAAAACGCTCTAAAATTAGACGGGCATTAAAATCTGCAGACATCATCGATGCTAGAGTAGTTTTACCAGCACCAATATTACCTTCAATGGCAATATAATTGTTTAATGATAGATCAATGTTATAAGATGGCAACGTTAATTTTTGAGGATAAGTTTTCAAATTAGAACTATCATCACATACAATTTGTAATTCTTTAATTGATTTTTGAAGCACTGGATGATTTAAATCAGAATTTAGTTCTGACAAAGGTTTTAAAACAAAAAGACGGTCTTG
>JBELHJ010000029.1:0-24703 GCA_042091495.1 Bacteroidota bacterium | reverse complement strand
ATATTAGAAATAGCGTTAACTGTTCCAATTTCTTTAAAAACAAGTTGGGAGGCTTTTTGAAGCGTTTCAAATCTGTTATCTTGGTTGCTTCCTAAGGATAAATATAAGCGATGAGGTCTTATCATAATTTGAAGTCAAAATAATAAAAAGAAAATCACATATAAGCTATATTTGTTAGAAGTATTATTAACATTATGAGTATCAAAGACAAACTAACTGCCCAAAATATATTTCTCATTTTTAGTGCGTTATTCATAACCTCTTTAGTAGTCTCTAATCTCATATTTAAAAAATTCTTTTATTGGTATCCTTTTGATGTAGAAATTTTTGGTTCCAAACTTTTTGAGATTTCGGTTGGCATTCTTCCTTATCCCATAACCTTTTTAATTACAGATTTAATAAGTGAAATATATGGTAAACGAAAGGCTAATCAAGTTGTTATAACAGGGATTTTTGCCTCTCTTTTTTCTTTACTTATTCTTTTTGTATCTAATAATGTAACGGCTACATCATGGTCTCCTGTTTCAGATCAAATTTTTAATGATGTTTTTGGTAGTGCACAAATTGCAGTAATCTCAAGCATGCTCGCCTATTTATTTGCACAATTCATTGATATACAAATTTATCATTACTGGAAAAAACTTACTAAGGGTAAACACCTTTGGTTAAGAAATAATTTTTCGACTTTTTTCTCTCAATTTATAGATACTTTTACCGTACTTATTTTGTTATGTCTTTTCAATGAAATTCCGTGGGATAAATTTTATGGATTGCTTATTGCTGGGGTATCATTTAAAATTTTAATAGCCATAGCAGACACTCCTTTATTATATCTAGGCGTTTATTTAATGCGCAAGCGTTTTAATCTTGAATTAAACGATACGCTTAAAATCAATTAATTTAATATTTCAATTTTGACAACATAGCCTTGGTTGTTCCTTACATTAAAAACCGTATCATCTTCAAAAATTAAATACTGCCCTTTAATCCCACAAACAACGCCTTCAAATTGTGAAGATTTATAGATGTTTAAACTTTTTGGTTTCTCAGGATATTTATTGACTGGAAAGTTTAAATTCACTAATTGATTTTCTGATAAGACGAACTGCTGAACTTCATCGGGAAGAAAGTCAACTAATTGGTCTTTAGATAGCTCTAAAGATTCTGAAACAACTTCATTTTTTAACATTTGCCGCCAATTCGTTTTATCAGAAACGTGATTTTTTAAAGCAACCTCTGAGATTCCTGCAAGATATCTGTTTGGTGTTTCTATGATGGACATGGCTTGATGTGCCCCTTGATCAATCCACCGGGTTGGAATTTGGGATTTTCTAGTTACCCCAACTTTTAAATGACTTGAATTGGCCAAATATACCACATGAGGTTGAAGCTGAACTTGCTTTTCATATTCCAGATCTCTATCTTCAATATCTAAGTGGGCTTTGCTAAGCTCTGGCTTCATAATCCACTCTCCAGATTGAGGAATTTCAAAAAAACAAGACCTACAATACCCTTGACTAAAAATTTCAAGATCTTCAGAACAATTTAAACATTGATTTTTGATAAAAGATAATTTTATTGTTTTTCCTATTAATTGGTTGACATTGAGAAAGTCATTGTCAAATCTTAAAAAATAATTGATCTCATTATTAAGCTCTGAATCCATTTTTAATAGTACACCTTGGAAAATCATAAAGAAAAAATTACTTTTATTTCAGTTATAAATATAATACTTATATGCCCATTCCCTTAGTTAATTCAATTGCTTCTTGGTTTTTAAAAAAACGAATTCATCAAATTGAATTGTTTTTAAAATATCCTAATGAAGTACAAAATGAATTACTTCAAGATTTAATCTCTTTTGCCGCAGATACCGAAATTGGGAAAAGTTTTGCTTACAAAGAAATAAAAGATTACAAAACTTTCTCAGAGAGAGTTCCTGTAAAATCTTATGAAGATATTCATTTGGAAATTGAACGCTCAAGAAAAGGAGAAACCAATATTTTTTGGCCAAGTCCAATTAAATGGTTTGCTAAATCAAGTGGTACTACAAACGCAAAAAGCAAGTTCATCCCTGTGAGTATGGAATCTCTAGAAGATTGCCATTACGCAGCTGGAAAAGATCTTTTGTGCATGTACTTAAATAACAATGAAGAATCTCAACTATTCACTGGAAAGAGTTTACGTCTTGGAGGCAGCAAAGAACTTTATAAAGAAAACGGAACAGCTTTTGGTGATTTATCTGCCATACTAATAGACAATATGCCTTTCTGGGCTGAATTTAGTAGCACCCCTGGCAATAAAGTTTCTCTAATGAGTGACTGGGAAGAAAAATTAGAAGCTATTGTTCAAGAAACTATTCAAGAAAATGTTACAAGCCTTGCTGGAGTACCTTCATGGATGATGGTTTTATTAAATGCTGTTCTTGAAACCACAAACTCAAAAACAATTCTTGATATTTGGCCAAATTTAGAAGTTTACTTTCATGGTGGCATTAGTTTTGAGCCATACATCAACCAATACAAAAAAATACTTCCAAACCATAATTTTAAATACTATGAAATTTATAACGCTTCGGAAGGTTTTTTTGCAATTCAAGATCGAAATAATTCTAAGGAATTATTGTTGATGCTCGATTATGGTATTTTTTATGAATTTATTCCAATGTCTGATTATGGTTCGAGACATGAAAAAATAATACCCCTAAGTGACGTTAAAATTGGAGTTAACTATGCCATAATAATTACTACCAACGCAGGTTTGTGGCGCTATAAGATTGGTGACACCATAAAATTTACATCACTAAATCCGTATAAGATTAAAGTAACCGGAAGAACAAAGCATTTTATTAATGCTTTTGGAGAAGAATTAGTTATTGAAAATTCTGATACTGCACTTTTAAAGGCATGTACTAAAACCAATAGTGAAATTATAGAATATACTGCTGCACCTATTTACATGGAAGGAAATAACAAAGGCAGTCACGAATGGCTTATTGAATTTAAAAAAGTTCCAGAAAATATTGATGTATTTATAAAACTTCTTGATGATGAGTTAAAAAGACTTAATTCAGATTACGAAGCCAAGAGGTTAAATGACATAACTTTAACACTACCCACTGTCAAAATAGCAAGACCCCAACTTTTTCATGACTGGTTGAAAATTAATAATAAACTTGGTGGTCAACACAAGATTCCAAGATTATCAAACTCACGAAAACTAGTTGAAGAATTAAATAAATTAAATGCAGCTAGTATTTTTCTGTGATTACAATGAGGTAAAAATTCCTACAAAAAACAACTGTAATCTATAGAATCTTCCTTAAATCTAATAATCGAATAAAATTGGTTAATAGTCGAATATAATTTGCTGTAAGTCTTATGTTTATCTATATTTGCGGCAATATCATTAATAATGAAAAGTTCCCCCTTTATATTTATTTACATAGTATTAACATCTGTTTGTATAGCACAGCCTTTGCAAGTGACTACAGCAGGAGGTAATTTTCTTTCAGACAATGAGTTATTAACTTCAAATTATGATGATAATTTTGAAGACCGTTATGAAATCTCAGAAATGAACTCATTATTGGATGAAAACGGTTTTCATTTTAATCAGCAAGACACCCAAATAAATTCTGAATTCTCTGAAATTCCATCTGGTATGTACCGTGGGAAATTCATCATGGTTTCGTCAAAAAAATTAGGTGCAATCTCAAAAAAAGGAGAAAATGAATCACCTAATAGTAACGTGTATTGTTTAGATATAAATGAAAAAGGTGAACTTTCTAGACCTCTATTATTCTCAAGAACATTAAATTCTACTTTGGATGAAGGTCAGGTGGCATTTTCTCAAGATGAATTACATATGTATTTTACAAGGGTTGATGAGAAAACAAAGAACTATCAATTATTTATTTCAAAATTAGATGCTAAGAAAAGAGGAAGATGGGGCAAACCCATAAAAGTCATTTTTAACAACCCAGATTATTCCATTGAAAATCCTTTCATTAAAGGGGATAAACTCTACTTCTCATCAAATATGCCAGAAAATAATTTTGGAGGATTTGATCTTTATGTTTCTCAAATACATCCTAATGGTAATCTAAGTGTCCCTGAGAATCTTGGTGAAGCCATAAATACTTCTAAAGATGAAAAGCATCCATTCATAAGTGCTGATAAAAATTATTTTTATTTCTCTTCAAATGGTCATTATGGTTATGGAGGATTTGATGTGTTTAGAAGCAGAATGTATGAGAGTACTTTTAAAGCTCCTAAAAATATTGGAGCAACTGTGAATACAGAAAAAGATGAATTAGGATTTTATTTACTTGATCGAAATCTTGGTTTTGTAGCTTCTAATGGTAATTCCAATAACACACTTAACATTTCTAAAATAGAAATGACTCCTGTTGTGCAATTTATGAAAGGTAAAATTTTTGATTCCAGCTCTAAAAAAATCATTAGTGACGCAACAATTAATCTATATGATGAGTATGGGACGCTTCTAAATTCTCAAAACACATCATCAAGAGGGTTCTATTATTTTAATGTTATTCCTCTTGATAACTATACTATTGAAGTTATCAAAAAAGATTACACTACTTTAAAATCCAAATTTAGCGCACACAAAACAAACAATAATACGTATTTGGTGAATCTTGAAATTGAAAAACAAGTCATTGAGCAAGAAAATAAATTACCTAAAACAAATATTAGTCCTGAAAATGGAGATTCAGATTTCTTTAAAAAGCAATCACCTAACTCTAGTATAAAAGAAGACAAAAATCTAAATAAAAAATCTAGTAAATCCGAGGATATTGGAGAAACAGATTTCTTTAAAAAGTATTCTCCAGATAAAGAATAGTAATAGCAAAAAAAAAGCAGCGAGTAAATCGCTGCTTTTTTTTGAGTTATGATGTTATCTTTTGATTAATCTAGTTGTTCCTACTGGTTTATTGTGGTTATTTTTAATTGCTAATAGATAAACTCCAGATTTCATATGAGATAAATTTAAAGACATATTGTTAAGACCAGAAGCTACATCTACAGGTAATTTATTCACCAATCGTCCTTGTAAATTATATATTTCTATTATACCCCTAAACCAATAACCACTTAAAAAAGTTACTAAACATTCATCACTTACAGGGTTAGGAGCAATTTTTAATTCCTGAGTTTTAATTTTTAAATCTTCTGCCCCTAGTGTATTAGACTTCTGATTATCTTGAATTAAATCTAATTTATTAGTACCATCAAAAGGGGTGAATTCTGTATTTTCTATTATACCAGGATGAGTTCCTAGAAAATCACTTAATAAGGTTGAAAATACCTGTCTGTAGTCATGCTGCATTTGAGATTCATCATAATGTTTTACTACTGATGATAAATCCATATTAGTTCCTGTTACACCACCTTTCACATGTTTTCCTATTATAAACATTGGACCAAGATTTCCATGATCGGTTCCTAAATTACCGTTTTCCTTAGGCTTTCGACCAAATTCCGTGAAAGTTGCTGTTACCACTTTATCTTCAATACCCATAGCATCCAGATCGTTATGAAAAGCTTTAATAGAGTCTCCTACTGCTTTTAATAAATCTGCATGATCCCCTTTATGAGAATCAGAACTACTAGAAACTTGTTTTGCATGATTATCGAAACCATTTATTACCACAAGAAACATCTTTGTTCTTGAACCGCCTTTAATCATTCTAGCCACGGTTTTTAACTGATTGGCTAAATCGTAATCTGGATAGGATCCAACATTACTTCCTGCATTAAAAACCTGACTAATTCTTTGAGAATAAGCTGTTGTTGATTGTTCAATACTGGAAATAAAATCAATATTATCTGAGTAATCTGAATCAGTTAATGACTCAGGTTTAGGATTTCCTATGTTAGATATTACGTTGTAATATCCCGAAATATCTTGTCCTGAAAGATTAACATCAACCTTATGTTCATGTTCAGAATGAAACCCTAATGATGGTTTTTTACTCCCTAATTGAATCCCTAAAGGATCTTGAAAATCTTCATAATTATATCTAGAATGCAGAAAACGGGCCATCCATCCAGATGTTTTTTGACTATTTTCAGGAGTTCCATCGCCACCTTTAAACATCATAGCACGACCAGCAAAGTGAGATTTGTTTACTATGGGATACCCCACACTATGAACAATATTAAGCTTACCAGAATCATACAACTCTTTGAAAGCAGAAAGAGAAGGATGTATTAACATCTGATTTTCATTCGAAAGAGTAGAATCAAGTTGGATTGCTGCATTAGAACCAGAATTTTTTAATTTTATAGTTGGTCTTAAATTAGCATAAGTGTCATATTGATCTAAAGGAATTATTGTATTTAAGCCATCGTTTCCACCTCTTAATTGGACCATCACAAGGCATCTATCATTTAAGACATCTTCAGGAATTTGGCTTAATAAACTCGTTTCTGAAAAAGCACTAACAACATGCCCATTTAACATAAATGCTCCAGCTGAACCAGAAGCTGATAATCTAATAAAATTTCTTCTTTTCATAAGGCAGGTTGAATTAATTGGTTTGATATTCTTGAGACCAAGTCAAAGCATCAAATAATGGAACAAGAGCTGACTCCACGCCATTTCTAGAGCCCGAATTATGGAAATCACTCCATTCTTCAAACCACATTTCGGGAGTTAACGTACCATCATCTAATAAAATATCATTTACAAAATAACTGAGACGATCCTCTGAAACTGATTCTGGAAACATAATATCTGTGAGTTCTCTTACCATTTCAAAAGCATCAAATGGATTGCTTATTTGTTCTTTCACAAAATCTGATACGTAAAAATTAGTTTTTGTTTGGCCTGAATTCAATAAAACACTAGCCATATTGTAACGGGCTATTATTGTTGACGAATTAAACCAAAATTTATCGTAATCAGGAGCTTCGTAAAAAGGAGGGAATCCAGCAACTGAAGGGGGCCTAAAAATATCTTGACCCGAAGCTACAAGGATTTTATTCATGATTTGGAAGTAATAAAAATTCTTATAGTGAGCTTCTCCTCGCTCAATGGCGTCAGGAACTGGGTAATTGGTTATACTTAAAGTTTGTAAAACTAGATCCATAGGTGTTTTAATCATTCCACCTATGATTTCGTTAGTAGAGTCTCCATCATCAGCGTCGTAAAAATGCTTACTCTTGAGTAATTGAGAGATGGCATCAGCTAAATTATAATTAGACCTAAAAGTATCCGAAAGTGGCTCAATAATATCATTTTCAATTTCACTATCAATGGTTCTAGAAACAAAAAAACGATATAATTTTCTACATATGAATTTTGCAGTTTCCTCTTGACTTAAAACCATGTCAAAAAACAGCCTTAGTTCTGCTTCAATTTGTGCTTGCTTTTGTGCTTCAGATTTACCAGAAGTATTCCAAGCATCAATTTTAAAATTATTAAACCGATGACTAAATTGTTTTTCACCAAAATCATGTCTTGAACTTATAGCATATCCACAAGGAATATTTCCATAAGCTTGTCCATTGATGTATAATCCACGATTTCTTTTGTCAAAAGTCCATCCTGTAAGTACTCTAGCAGCTTCTTCAACATCAGTTTCAGTGTAATTAGTATAATCCCCAGCACCTGCTTGTGCCCCTTTTCCAATTGTAAAAAGTTCAAGTACTTCTCTTGCAAAATTCTCGTTCGGGTTAGCTTTTGTATTTTCATCATTATTCAAATAACTCAGCATGACATTATTTTTAGTCATTTGAAAACAGAATTCCTTCCAATCGCCTAGACAGAAAAACTCTAATAGCATTAAGTAATCGTAATGAAATTCATTATTAAGAGTCCTGATTGAGGTAGTAAAGTCTGTAAATAGAAAATACGTCATTTTATGTCTTAATGACGAATCGTCTTTAGCTTCATCAAGCCACCAACCCGCTAAATAATTGTTTCGCTTAACCTGACCTGAGTCGTTATTATCATTTACCGGTCCGTAAACGGGGTCATCATTAATCCAAGGTGAAGGCGAAGTTAAGCCTCCTTTAACATAATGAATTGGCTGAATAAGTTTCTTATTTGGAATCTCAAGCAATTTGGTTAATGCCTGATCAACAGTGTAATCACTAAATTCGTTTATGAGAGATTTATTTATACCAAAAGTAGCTCTTCTTAACAAATGTTTTGCTAAACGCTTTCCAAGTTTGCCAACATATGGTTGAATTGATGCCATACCTTAATTATTAGTTGCGTTGTAAATATCACTAAAGATTAAATATGTAGTGGATACAAATTGAACATTTTATAAAACAAAATTAGATAATATTGATATCGAATTGTAATTAGTACAACATTTTTAATAAATAATGAAAAAACCCTCTTTAAAAGAGGGTTTTTATTGAATAATTTATAAAATCTTAATTTAAGATACTGCCTTGAGTTTCTTAACTGCAACTTTATTGAGTCTTGACATTGCATATGATTTATCAACTTTAAAGACTTTGGTGTCAGTTCCTGGCAGCTCAAACATAGGTTCTGTTAATATAGCTTCACACAAAGACCGTAAACCTCTGGCTCCTAATTTGTATTCTAAGGCTTTTTCAACAACAAATTCTAAAGCACCATCAGTGAATTGCAATTCAATGTCATCCATTTCAAATAATTTTTCATATTGTTTAACTATAGCATTTTTTGGTTCAGTTAAAATAGAACGTAATGCTTTGGAATCAAGTGGATTCATATAAGTAAGCACAGGAAGACGACCTATAATCTCTGGAATTAAACCAAAATCCTTTAAGTCTTTGGGAGTTACATATTGTAGTAAATTATCATGATCTATAATATCATCAGATATAGAGGCACTATAACCAACTGCTTGCATGTTTAAACGCTTTGAAATTACACGCTCAATACCATCAAAAGCCCCTCCAGCTATGAATAAAATATTCTCAGTATTTACCTCAATAAATTTTTGATCAGGGTGCTTTCTCCCTCCTTTTGGTGGAACATTAACAGTAGTCCCTTCCAAGAGTTTTAATAGCGCCTGTTGCACGCCTTCACCAGAAACATCTCTAGTTATTGAAGGGTTATCACTTTTCCTAGCAATTTTATCAATTTCGTCTATAAATACGATACCACGTTCTGCTTTTTCTAAATTGTAGTCGGCCGCTTGGAGTAAACGTGTTAAAATACTTTCTACATCTTCACCAACATAACCAGCCTCTGTTAACACAGTTGCATCAACAATTGCCAATGGAACATTTAACATTTTTGCAATAGATTTAGCAATTAGGGTTTTACCAGTTCCGGTTTGCCCTACCATTATCATATTACTTTTTTGTATCTCAACACTATTTTCGGAAGATGGTTGAAGTAAGCGCTTGTAATGGTTGTAAACAGCTACAGACATAACACGCTTAGTATCATCTTGACCAATAACATAATCATCCAAAAACTGTTTAATTTGTTTTGGCTTTTTTAACATTAAATCTGATGACAAATCTGCGCTAGTATTTTGCTTAGACTCTTCTAATACAATCCCGTGAGCCTGTTCTATACAACGATCACAGATATGAGCATCTAAACCAGCTATTAATATACTTGTCTCTGGTTTTTTCCTACCACAAAAGGAGCATTCTAATTCTTCTTTCGACATTAATTTTTTTATTTTCTAGACAAAATTTCGTCTATCATTCCATATTCAAGAGCTTTATCTGCTTTCATCCAATAATCTCTATCACTATCTGCATAAACCTTATCATAAGTTTGTCCTGAGTGTTTACTGATTATTTGATATAACTCTTCTTTTAAAATTAAAATTTCACGCGCTGTAATTTCAATATCACTTGCCTGACCTTGAGCACCACCTAAAGGTTGATGAATCATGACTCTTGAGTGAGTTAAACCGCTGCGCTTACCTTTTTCTCCTGCACAAAGAAGTACCGCCCCCATTGAAGCAGCCATTCCAGTACATATAGTTGCTACATCCGGCTTAATAAATTGCATGGTATCATATATTCCTAATCCAGCATAAACGCTACCTCCAGGTGAGTTAATGTAAATTTGAATATCCTTACTCGCATCTGTACTTTCCAAAAAAAGTAATTGAGCTTGAATTATATTAGCCACTTGATCGTTGATAGCTGTGCCTAAAAAAATAATTCTATCCATCATTAATCTTGAAAAAACATCAAAAATAGCAATATTCATTTGACGTTCTTCTATGATATTTGGTGTTAGATTTTTAGGGTACATACTACTTATGATTTTATTGTAGTACATGCTATTGATTCCTTGATCTTTAGTAGCAAATTTTTCAAATTCTTTTGCGAAATCCATATGAGTTAAATAAGTTATTTTTTTAATAAAAAAGCGTAAAACCTTTTGTTTTACGCTTTAAATATAAACATTATTCCGAACAACTATCCGTAAACTTCTTTTACGAAATCATCGTAAGAAATTTCTTTATCTTTTAAGTTTGCTTCCGTCTTAAATAACTCAAGAAGTTTCTGACTCATTAACTGGTCTGATAAACGCTTAACTTCATCTTTATTAGATAAAATTCTTGCTGCAATATCATCCAATTCCTTTTCAGATGGATTTAATTGTCCAAATTGAGCCATTTGCGCTTTAATCATATCGTTTGCAAAAGCTTTAAGGTCATCGAATTGAATTTGCAAATCATTCTCCTGAATTAATTTACCCTCAATCAACTGATATCTAATACTTTTTTCTGACTTTTCGTATTCTTCTTTAGCTTGCTCTAAGGTGATTTCTGTTTCACCTGAGGTTTGCATCCATTTTTGAAGAAATTCACTAGGTAAATCAAACTTAGTAGTTTCAACAAGATACTCAGTAACGTCATTTAAAAGTTTTTGGTCTGCCTGTTGTAAAAACTGCTTTTCTGAATCTGTTTTAATACGCTCTTTAAGCTCAGTTACAGATGCTATTTTACCCTCACCAAATAACTTGTCAAAAAGGTCTTGATCTAAGTCAGCAAGTTCTCTTTTATTTATTTCAGAAATTGCAAAACTTACCTCTACTTCAAGTCCTTCAGCTTTTTCTTTTGATACTTTTAAATAAGACATTAAATCATTGGACTCCTTGAATAAGGATTTTGTTTTTAAAGTGAAAGTATCTCCCGTCTTAGCCCCTAAAAATTTCTTCTCATTAGCTTTGCCTTTGATAACATCTAAAGAAAATGTTGAATTGGCATTAATTTCTTCTTCTTCGTTAAGGAAAGTTCCTGTAATTTCATCACCAGCCTCAACTACGTCTTTAGAAACTAACTTACCATACTGTTTACGAATGTTGTCAACTTGGTTGTTTATCATCTTATCATTCGCAATGATATTGTATTTTGTAATTGCTTTTCTTCCTTTTAGCTTTACATCGAACTGAGGAGCCATCCCTAATTCAAATTCGAAAACAAAATTATCAGCATCCCAATTTAAATCATCTTGAGGCTTAGGTAATGGATTACCCAAAACATCTAATTTTTCGTCATTGATATACTTACTTAATGCCTCCTGAAGCAATTTATTTACCTCATCTATTAAAACGGCTTTTCCATACTGTTTCTTGATCATACCCATTGGTATATGACCTTTCCTAAAACCTGGTATGTTTGCAGTTTTACGATAATCTGAAAGGATTTTTTCTACCTTGGCAGAGTAATCATCTTTTTCAATGTTTACAGTAACTACTGCATTTAAAGCATCAATGTCTTTTCTTGTAATATTCATTAGTCTCAAATAAAAATTGGGCTGCAAAAATACATATTTTTTACAACCCATCAAATTTTTTAATATCCTGAATTACAACCACTTTTTAATCATCATCAACAAGACCTCGAATAAGTGAATCTGCTAAAGTCATTAACACCCCAAATAAAATTGCTCCAAGCCAACTAGAGACGATAAAACCACTAACAAAATAGGACGTTGTAAAAACAATTATTGCATTTAAAATTAATAGAAAAAGCCCCAAACTTAAAACTGTTATAGGAAGTGTCAATAATATGAGTATAGGCTTTAGAAATGTATTTAAAAATCCTAATACTATTGCTAGTACCAGAGCCGATTCAAAGGAATAAACTTTAATACCTGGTAAAAAATTAGCCAATACTAATGCAGTTATTGCTGATAAAATAATTTTGTAAATAAACTTCATTAACTAGTAAATAAATTTTAATACTTTCTCATAAAACATATCAGGATTTTCAGCATGCAACCAATGACCTGCATTAGTTACAGTTTCAATCTTTGAATTTGGAAAATGTCCCTTAATAATTTCGAAATCTGAAGTAGTAACATACTCAGAAGGATCCCCTTTTAAAAATAGTGCTAAAACTTTAGAATGTGCACTTTGATCAAGAGCTTCACCCACCTCAGAAACTTCATTTTTTAATACTTCTAAATTGATTCTCAATGCTAACTGACCCGGAGAAATCCAATACAAATTTTTAAGTAAAAATTGCCTTACCCCAACCTCAGAAATGAAAGAACTTAAAACTTCATCAGCTTGAGATCTGGATTTAATTTCTAAAAAATCAAGAGCGCTTAAACCATTTAAAATCTGGTCATGGTGAATGGGATAAAATCTTGGCGAAATATCAGCCACTATAAGTTTACTTACTAATTCAGGAAATTTACATGCGAATAACATGGCTGCTTTCCCTCCCATGGAATGACCTAAAAGAATTATTTTATTTAATCCCTTTGCATTACAATAAGCCAATAAATCGTTGACCATAACCTCATAGTTGAATTGTAAATCGTGAAAACTTCTACCATGATTTCTCTGGTCTACAAGATGCATTTGATAACCATTTTGGCTCATTTTTAACCCAAATGATTTCCAATTATCACTCATTCCTAAAAACCCATGGAGAATTATAAAAGGTTTTCCCTCACCAATAACGTTTGAATGTAAAATCATTAACGCAATTTTTCTAAATATTGCTTAATGACATGCTCTACTCCCATGTAAATACTTTCAGTTATCAAGGCATGACCTATAGAAACTTCTTTTAATCCTGGTACATTCGCTTTAAAAAAAGCAATATTTTCAAGTGATAAATCATGTCCCGCATTAATACCTAAATCAAGCTCATTAGCTAACTTAGCAGAAGCCGTGAATGAAGAAATAGCATTAACTCTATTAGTTTTATATAAACTTGCATAAGATTCCGTATAAAGCTCTATGCGATCTGTTCCTGTTAACTTAGCCCCTTCTATTTGATTTAGAACTGGGTCAACAAAAATTGAAGTTCTAATGCCATTCGCTTTAAACTCGTTAATAACTTCTGAAAGAAATGACTTGTTTTTAATGGTATCCCAACCAGCATTAGATGTTATGGCGTTTTCGGCATCTGGCACTAAGGTGACCTGATGTGGTTTAACCTCTAGAACTAAGTCTATAAATTTGGGAATAGGATTACCTTCAATATTAAACTCGGTAGAAACTACCTCTTTAAGTGCTCTAGTATCGTCATATTTTATATGTCGCTCATCAGGCCTTGGATGAACCGTAATTCCTTCGGCGCCATATTGCTCAGCATCAATAGCAAATTGAATAACATTAGGATAATCCCCCCCCCTTGCATTTCTTAGAGTAGCTATCTTATTTATGTTTACACTTAACTTTGTCATTTTCATTGATTTTCATCGCAAAAATAAAAAACTGAGAGTATCATATTGTATATATTTTGATTAATTTGCAATTCAATAATTTCGAATGAATTTACACGAATACATAATCAATGATGTAAAACCACTGAGTTTATCATCTCGTGTTGGAGAAGCACAAAAGATATTTAATGAACTCACTTACTCTCATATTCCTGTATGTAAAGACAATCAACTTATAGGATGTATTACAGAAACAGATATTCATTGTTTTGATAGCAGTTTAACTCTAGAAGATATAAGCTATACTATTGAATTATTTTTTTCAAAATCAAAAGCAGGCTGGCTTGAAGTTCTTGAAAGCTGTGGCAGACAAGCGTCTAATATTATTCCTGTGCTTGATGACCAAGATAATTATCTTGGCTACTATGAACTTACTGATATCATATCTATATTTAACGAAACCCCCTTTGTTGGTGAACCTGGAGGCATTATAATTGTTGCCAAAGGAATATCAGATTATTCTTTCAGTGAGATAAGTCAAATTGTTGAGTCTAATGATGCTAAACTTTTAGGTGCTTTTATTTCAACTATAGAGAATGATATTGTTCAAATAACATTAAAAATTAACAATACCTCATTTAATGAAATTATTCAAACATTTAGAAGGTACAACTACAATATCATTTCAGCTCACGAAGAAGATAATTATCTGGAGAGCCTGAAAGACCGTTCAAATTATTTGAATAAGTATCTTAATATCTAAATTATGAAAATTGCACTTTTTGCAAAATCTACCGACAAACAAACGCTTGATAGTCTCGATATATTACTTAAAAATCTTCAAAGTAAACATACGCTTGTCATAGAAAAAAAATTTCTTGAAAATGCATCTGTTGTCAATACTGGTAATTCATTTGAAGAGATAAGCACCTTTAGACATCTAGATGAAACATTTAACCTGTTAATTAGTCTCGGCGGGGACGGAACCATACTTAGAGCTGTATCCCTTGTTCAAGATTTAAATATTCCAATTGTTGGAATTAACACTGGGAGACTTGGTTTTTTAGCCAATATTCAACCCAATGAAATTAAAGAAGCCTTAAGTGAAATTTTAGATAATGATTTTAAAATTTCTGAGCGCACAGTTATTACAGTGACCACGTCGTGTAATCACAATAAAATTGAAAATAACAGTTATGCACTTAATGAAATAGCTGTAAGTAGAAAAAACACTACTTCAATGATAAATATTAACACCAAACTGAATGGTGAATATTTAAACTCTTACTGGGCTGACGGACTTATTATTGCGACTCCAACTGGGTCTACTGGATATTCATTAAGCTGTGGGGGGCCAGTTATTTCATCGAATACACCAACATTAGCAATAACCCCTATAGCTCCTCATAATCTTAACGCTAGACCTATTATAATATCTGATGATACGGAGATTAAACTTAAGGTAGATGGAAGAGAATCTGAATTCTTAATGTCTTTAGATTCAAGAATTATTACACTCAAAAACAGCTCTGAAATTACCATCAAAAAAGCGCCATTCAAAATCAAAATGATTGAATTACATAATAAGAGTTTTATAAGCACTTTAAGAAAAAAACTTTTATGGGGTAAAGACAAAAGAAATTAAGCAATAAACACGACAATATTTAGTTAAGTATTAACAATAAACAAATTGTTAAACGCATTACATATTTATTATATTTGCGCACCTTAATTTTAATATGAAACAAACTAAGCTGTTAGTTTTAAGTCTTTTATTTTCGCAATGCGTTCTGTCTCAAATATACGAAGTTGGTTTGTATTCTGGGGCGAGTAACTTTATAGGTGATGTTGGTTCTACTAACTACATTGCACCCAAAGAAATCGTTTTTGGAGGTATCTTAAAGTGGAATCGAAGCCCAAGACATTCTTTCAGATTATCCATAATAAAAGGAAAATTAACTGGTGACGACGCTACTTCTGATGACCCTAGAAGAATAAATAGAGCATACAGTTTTAGTAATGATATCACTGAGATTTCTGCTGGTATGGAATATACCTTTTGGGAATTTAATCTCCATGAAAGTGGATTTCATCATACACCTTACTTACATACAGGAATTTCTTTTTTAAGAAGTGAGCAATTTTACTTTCAAAATAATCCAAATACTACATCGTTGAATGCAAAACAATGGAATTTTGCAATACCCATGACCATTGGATATAAAGCTGCTATCAGCAGACAATTAATATTGGCTTTTGACTTAGGTATTCGTTATTCTTTTTCTGATGATCTGGACGGAAGCAATTCTAATAATGATGACGTAGATATCGCTTATCAATTTGGAAATACAAACAGTAATGATTGGTATACCTTTACTGGTTTTACCTTAACTTACACTTTTGGAAGGAAACCATGTTATTGTAATTTTTAATGGAACAATTACTATCAAATATCGATAAAGAACGATTACCAAAACATATTGCCATAATAATGGATGGTAATGGCCGATGGGCTAAACAGAAAGGTTTTATTAGAGCAGTGGGGCATGAAAATGGGACAAAAGCTGTCAGAAACACTGTTGAAGCATGTGCAGAATTAGGTGTCGCAAACTTAACATTATATGCGTTTTCTACAGAGAATTGGAGGCGGCCAAAATTAGAAGTTCAAACTCTTATGAAGCTATTGATAAAGTCTTTGAAAAAAGAAATCAAAACTTTAATGGATAAGAATATTAAACTTTGTGCTATTGGTAATCTATCAGCATTACCTCAAAAAGTTCATGATGAATTAAGCGAAGTTATTAATAAAACTAAAGGCAACAAAAGGATGACTTTAACCCTAGCTCTAAGCTATGGCTCAAGGGAAGAACTCTTAACTGCATTCAAATCAGTAATCAATGAAGTAAATGATAAAAAAATATCTTTAGAAAAAATTGATGAATCCATAATAAATAAGCATCTTTACACGCATTTTCTCCCAGATGTTGATTTGTTGATAAGAACTAGTGGAGAAAAAAGAATTAGCAACTTTTTGTTGTGGCAAATCGCCTATGCTGAATTATATTTTACAGAGGTCCTCTGGCCTGATTTCAGCAAAGAAGAGTTGTATAAAGCTTTGATAAATTATCAAAACAGAGAAAGAAGATTTGGAAAAACTAGTGAACAAATTACGTAGATCTATTGAGTCTACTGGATATATAATATTTACATCTATTTTAATTCTCAACTCCTTTTGCACTTTTGGTCAATTTAAAAACATTGATCAAGGTAAAACTTATACATTGGAGAAAATTGTAGTATCAGGCACTCAAAATTATAGTCCTCAAACAATTATTGCATATTCTGGATTAAAAGAAGGTACGACTGTTTCCATACCTGGTGAAAAAATAAGTACTGCTGTTAAAAAACTTTGGGACTCGAATTTATTTAGTGATATTGATGTGTTTTTGACAGAAAGCAATGGAAATCAAGCAACAATTGAAATTGCACTTGTTGATCTGCCTGAAATAAACGAAGTGGTTATTAATGGTGTAAAAAAACAAAAACAACAGGAAATAATTACTGAGAATAAACTGAATAAGGGTGTTAAAGTAACTGAAAATTTAATTACAACAACAAAAAATTACCTTACTAATAAATACAAAAAACAAGGATTTTTTAATGCTAAAACTGAAATTATTACCTCAGAAATTTTTGCTGACTCTCTGTCCAAGTCTAAAGTAAATCTTATTGTCAACATTGATAAAGGTGATAAAGTAAAGATTAGTGATATAAATCTCAATGGTGTTGAAAAATTAGCAGATAAGAAAGTAAGAGCTGCTATGAAAAAAACCAAAGAGAAAAATAGATTACGTGTTTTTAAAAGATCTAAATATACCGAAGAAGGTTATAAAGAAGATTTAACAAGTATTGTTGACAAGTATAAAGAAAATGGATACAGGGATGCAAGAATCCTTGGCGACAGTATTTCTAGTAATGAAGATGGAACAATTACACTTCATTTAGATATTGAAGAGGGAGAACAATACCGCTTTGGAAGCATCACATATATTGGTAATACAGTATATACAGATGCCCAATTAAACAGAGTTTTAAGAATCAGAAAAGGTGCTATTTATAATGGAGTTGAATTAAAAAAGCGTATTGCTGACGACACTAAACCTGATGCTCTCGATCTAACAAATTTATATCAAAACAATGGCTATCTATTCTCAACAATAAACCCTGTAGAAGTTAGTGCTGAAGGTAATGTGATTGATCTTGAAATTAGGATTCTAGAAGGGAAACCTGCTTATTTTAATAAAATTAGTGTTGTTGGTAATGAAAAAACAAACGACCATGTTATTTATCGAGAACTCTACACCAAACCTGGACAATTATACAGTAAACAAAATGTAATTAGGTCTATTCGTGAATTGAGTCAATTAGGATACTTTGATGCACAACAAATCACTCCTGATTTTAAAAATATGAATCCTAATGATGGTACTGTTGATATTGAATACTCTGTTGTTGAAAGAGGGTCTAGCCAAATTGAACTCCAAGGGGGTTATGGAGGAGGTGGATTTATTGGTACACTTGGTTTGTCTTTTAACAACTTCTCAATTAAGAACATTTTCAATGGTGAAGCCTACAAACCTGTCCCTATGGGAGATGGACAAAGTTTAGCATTGAGATTACAGGCTAGTAGATTCTTTAGAACATATAGTTTTTCTTTTATGGAGCCTTGGTTAAATGGTAAACGTCCAATGCAATTTTCAACCTCTCTCTCTCATACACAGCAATTTCTATATAACCCAATTACTAGAGATGCTGATAAAAATAGAAGATTTGATATCACAGGGATATCAGTTGGTATTTCAAAACGATTAAGAGCTCCTGACGATTATTTTATGTTATCACAAGCAATTAGTTACCAGCATTACAATTTAAAAAATTACAATACTGGCCTCTTTACATTTGGAAATGGCGAATCTAACAACCTATCCTATACCATTGGATTGAGCCGAAGTGATACCTTTAATGACCCTATATATCCTATTGGGGGTTCATCATTTTCTGTATCAGCGAAATTTAGTTTACCATATTCTTTGTTTAACAATGTAGACTACAAAGCACTAGCTGATGAAAGAAGTGAATTAAATCCATCCAACCCAGATGATTATCAAAGAATTAGTGAGATTGATCAGGAACGTTTTAGATGGCTTGAGTTTTACAAAATTAAATTCAAGGGAGATTGGTATACTTCTGTAGTAGATAAATTAGTTGTTAAATCTGGATTTGAATTTGGATTCCTTGGAGCCTACAATCAAGATAGAGGGGTAATTCCTTTTGAGCGTTTCTACCTCGGTGGTGACGGTCTAGGAAACTTTTCTTTAGATGGTAGAGAAGTAATCCAATTGAGAGGATATCCTAATCAATCACTATCTGATGTTGACGGTGGTAGTATTTACAATAAATTCTCATTAGAGCTTAGATATCCTATTACACTTGGTGAACAAGCTAAAATATATGGACTAAGTTTCCTTGAAGGTGGTGCATCATTTAATGATTTTAGAGATTACACGCCATTTACCCTTCAACGCTCTGCCGGATTTGGCTTAAGAATTTTTATGCCTGCTTTTGGTTTACTTGGAATTGACTTTGGACATGGATTCGATCCAATTCCTGGTACCCTTCAAAAGAATGGTTGGGAAACGCATTTTATCATTGGTCAACAATTTTAATTTGGCATAATTTTTTCTGTAAACTTTTAGCTAATTTTCTGCGTGGTAGAATATTTACAATTAATTTTCGTTATTTTGAGACACTATGATAGTTAACAGACAGACTAATCTTAAAATGAAAAACTTTATTATCCCTTTATTTTGCTTATTCTTTTTGGTTTCAAATGTACTTTTTGGTCAGCGAACCATAAGAATAGGCTACATAGATACTGAATATGTCCTTGAGAGCGTACCAGAATATCAAACTGCCGTAAGTGAACTTGATTCTAAAGTAAATACTTGGAAATCGGATATAGAGAAAAAATTAAACGCCATAGAAGAAAAGAAGAAACAACTCAATAATGAGAGTGTGCTTTTAACAAAGGAATTGTTTGATGAACGCATGGAAGATATTTTATTTGAAGAAAGTGAAATTCTGGACTATCAAAGAAAACGTTTTGGGCCGGAAGGAGATTTATATCTTCAAAAAAAACAACTTATTCAACCTGTTCAAGATCAAATATTTAGTGCTGTCCAGGATATAGCTAAAACCAAAAGATATGATTTTATTTTTGACAAATCTTCTGATGTTGTAATGCTTTATTCAGCAAATAAATACGATATAAGTGACCAAGTTATCAAGGCTATAACTCGAAGCTCTAAAAGAAAACAGGCTAACACTAAATCTGAAAAGAAAGCATTAGAGGATGAGGAAGTAGTTCCAGTTGTTGACAATGAATTGGATGAACGACAAAAAGCATTGGAAGAAAAAAAGGCACAAAGAGCTAAACTAATTGAAGATAGAAAAAAAGCTCAAATTGCGCGACGAGATTCATTACGTTTAGTGGCTGAAGCCAAAAGGAAAGGTGTTTCATATGAGGAATTGAAAATGCAAAAAGAAAATACGTCTGAGATATCAAATAAAACTAAGACAACTAACAACACTGATGAAATTTCTGAAAAACCTTCAATAGAGTCTAAGTCTAAAGAGGCAGTTGTAGAAACTGAAAAAAAATCAACTGAGACTCAAAAAACCACAAATAAAAGCAGTATATTTCCACCCGAAGATTCAAAGTCAGAGACTGAAAAACCTTTAACTGAGAGAGAAAAAAGGAAAAAGGCTTTAGATGAGAAAAGACAGAGAATCTTAAAACAACGCGCAGAAGCTAAGCGCAAACAAGACTCAATAAATAATTTAAATTAATCTTTACGAAATTAAAAATTAGCAAATGAAACAGATTAAGACACTTTTAATAGCGTCAGCGCTATTTGTAGGAGCAACAAGTTTTACACAAGCACAATCAAAAGTAGCTCACATTAACACAACCGAACTTGTTCAAGAAATGCCGGAGATGAAAAGTGCTCAAACAGAGCTTCAAAAATTAGCTAAAACCTATGAGACTGAAATTCAAGGCATGACAAAAGAGCTTCAAGATAAGGCAAAACAGTACGATGAAGAAGCACCAACACAAACTCAAGAAGCTAATGAAAAAAGAGTTGTTGAAATTCAAGGTATGGAGCAAAGTATTCGTCAGTACCAACAACAAGCTCAACAAGACATTGCCAAAAAAGAAGCTGATTTACTTAGACCAATTTTAGAAAAAGCAAAAGCAGCAATCGAAAAAGTATCAAGAGCGCAAGGATATGATTATGTATTAGATGCATCTCAAGGTAGTGGTTTAATTGTATCTGATGGTAAAGACCTGAAAGTAGATGTGAAAAAAGAACTAGGATTTTAAATTTAAATTCTAAATCATTACATAAGCCACTTTAACAGTGGCTTTTTTTATTTTTGTAATTATGAGCACGTCACCTATAGGAATTTTCGACTCGGGTATTGGGGGTACCTCAATTTTCAAAGAGATTCATCGCTTACTACCAAATGAAAGTGTTATCTATCTGGCAGACAGTAAAAATGCGCCTTATGGGGACAAATCTAGAGATGAAATTCTAGCGCTTTCAATTAAAAATACCGAATTACTTTTAGATAAAAATTGTAAAATAATTGTAGTTGCTTGTAATACAGCCACTACCAATGCTATAAAAACTTTAAGACAAAAATATCCTAATACGCCCTTTATAGGCATAGAGCCCGCTATTAAACCTGCAGCTTTAAATTCAAACACTAAAACAATAGGGATACTGGCTACAAAAGGTACATTAAGTAGTGGTCTATTTAGTAAAACAGCAGAGCTACACACTAAAGGTATTAAATGTATTGAGCAAATAGGTGAGGGTCTTGTTCCATTAATTGAAGAGAATAAGATTGATAGTACAGCTATGAAAAATTTGCTAACCTCATATCTGGATTCTATGATTGCTCAAAATATTGATTATCTGGTTTTAGGGTGTTCACATTACCCTTATCTAATACCAGAAATCAAAAAAATTATTCCAAATCATATAAAAATAATAGATTCCGGAGAAGCTGTAGCAAAACAAACTAGAACTATTCTTGATAAATTTAATCTTGATAATAAGTTAAACAATAATCCAGATATTAACCTATTTACTAATTTAAATCCTACTATTTTAAATCAAATTACTGACTGTAAATTTAAAGTAAGTTTTTTGGAATTTTAATTAGTAAATTAAGTTTACAAAAACCATCAAATTTTGAAATTAATTTTTATTTATAATGCTGATTCAGGGCTTCTACCTTTGTTAAAGGACTTTACTCATAAAATAGTTTCACCTAAAACATATCCTTGTAGTTTGTGCGCCCTTACCTATGATACATTTTCTGAGTCTAAGGCTTGGAAGTCGTTTAGACAAAAAACGAATACCGAAATGGTTTTTTTACACAAAGATGAATTTGAAGCTGTTTATGTATCTGTCTATAAATATCCTTGTATCCTAAGGGAAAGCCCTAATGGAATTAATGAAGTTATCTCAAAACAAACATTAGATGAATTATCAAATGTTGAAGAATTAATACAACTCATTAAAGCAGAGATAAACAATTAATCTATATACCAAGATGCGTATTTAATATAGTTTTTTGCTATGCGTTCAATTTCATCTCTAACCAATTCAGGTGTAATAGATTTAATTTTTTTTGCTGGTGTGCCTGCATAAACACCTCCAGACTCAACATGGGTGTTTTTTGTAACTACCGCTCCAGCAGCAATTATAGAGTTACTTTCAACTATACAATCATCCATTATGATACTACCCATACCTACTAAAACATTATCATGGATTGTACAACCGTGTACAATGGCATTATGGCCTATAGAAACATTGTTTCCAATATTGGTGGGAGACTTTTTATAGGTGGCATGAATTACAGCACCATCCTGAATATTTACTTTATTACCTATTTTAATATAATGAACATCGCCTCTAATAACAGCATTAAACCATACACTACAATATTCACCTAAAACTACATCACCAACAATGGTGGCATTTTCTGCAATAAAACAATTATTTGGTATTTTTGGATTCCCGTTAGCTAAACTTTTAATAATAGGCATAATCAATTAATTATTTATTGCTGGGCATAGACATTCGTAATGACGTTTTCTGCATTTAAAATTATAACCTAGTGTAATTTGATGATAACCTCCACTATCAAAGACTAGTGAATTAGACTGGTAAGAATACGTATAGGCCAACATAAAATTACCTTTAGTAAGCCCTGCAAAAGGGGTTATATACTTTAATGGTTCCCCACTTACAATATTATTTACATTATTGGTATCAGAAAACTCTCCTGTTGAGATACTCGATCTATATGATAAACCTGCATATACAGAACCAAAATCCATAGATCGTTGCACCTTTAAATTAATATCTGCATTAAACTCTTTAGTTGATGGTCTGTTAAGCAACATAATAGATGGTTCGTAAGACCATTCACTACCAATTTTGTTAAAAGTATGACCTAAGGTTAATAAAAAGGTTCTAGAGTTGACATAACTTAATCCTTGATCAGAAAAATTTATCCCCTTATTTTCTAATAAATTTTTAGCGGTGATATGTGCATAGAAATCGAGATAGTGGTATGATAATCCAACATCAACATTAAAATCTGTAGCACTTTCATTAACACCAGAAATAACAGGATCAAAACCTGAGTCAATAAAATCAGATTGATCGAGTCTGTACTGAATCATTCCTGCATTCAAACCAAATGAAAGCATGTTTAAATCAATCTCATTTCTAGAAAACATTAAATGATGAGCGTAGGTAAAATAGGCTCCTGTTTGCGACTGATAACCATTTTTATCATTGAAAATAATGGCACCGTAGCCTGATTTAGATTCTCCAACACGAGTATTGAAACTGATCGTTTGTAAACTGGGTGCATTTTCAACACCAAACCACTGTTGTCTTGCAGTAATTCTAACTTTAGAACAATTAGCAACTCCAGCCATTGATGGATGAATCAAATAATAATTATCTGTTAAATAATCCAAGTATATTGGCATTCCACTCTGGGCCCAAATAGAGATAGAAAAGAAAAAAATAGTGGGAATTAAAAGGGACTTTTTAATACACATATAGGTTATATTCAACAAAACTAAATGTAAGTATTTTAAGCTGACTTGTAACAATAAAATTCTAAAATTAACGTCTTCTGTTATATTTTTTAGTACCTACGTAATAGCCTTTCCTAAAATTGAAATTATAACCCAATGTGATTTGATGATAAGCCGTATTAAGATTAACATCATTCATTTGATGAGAGTATGTATAGGCTACTACAAAACGATTTAAGTCAACCCCAAAGAAAGGAGAGATATAGGCGGCATTTTCAGGTAATGCGCCTGTAGCGGATGGAATGTCCCCAGAGTCTAAACTTCTTCTCAAAGAAAGCCCGCCCCAAAACTGTCCAAAATTCATTTCACGAAATACCTTAAAATTCAAATCCAAAGCATTTTCACCTGTTTTATCTTTATACATAAACATCACCGATGGCTCGTAAAACCAAACCCCGCCTACACGGCCAAATGAATGTCCTAAACTAAACAATAATGTTCTGACGTTATAAGAGATATTCCCGTTATCATTGACATTAATTCCATTATTATTTAAGATATTTTTAATTGTTAAATGGGTGTAAAAATCAAGATAATGGTAGGATAAACCTAAATCAAAATTGGGGTTTATTGCACTTAATTGATCTCCCGAAATATCATCGTCAAGAATGGTATTAACAAAATCTGTTTGGTCCAATCGGTATTGATTAAAACCTGCACTCAAACCAAAAGAAAGCATATCAATATCTAACTCATTTCTAGAAAATAATAAATGGTAAGCGTAAGTAACAAAAGCCCCAGATTGAGACGTATATCCATTTTTATCATTAAATGCTGCAAATCCCAAACCTGTTGAAGATTCTCCTATTCTAGAATTAATACT